>DASWLJ010000167.1:0-2509 GCA_036396185.1 Bathyarchaeia archaeon
GTGACCACCATGCTGCGGCGGCGGCTCTCCTCCGCTATTGCCTCGGCCCCCGCCTCCAGATCCCCAAGGGCATCGGCCAGCTCCCTCTTATCGGCGCTGCCAAGTGCCCGGGCCGCCCTCTCCGACGCTGCTAGGAGCTTCTCCAAGAGGGGCCTACCCACCCTGGTCCTCATCCATATCTTGCCCTCGTTCTCGGCCACAACGTTGGCCACCTTCCTCAGCCTGGCCCTATGGACCTCGCCTGGCCCAGACTCGGTCAGGTCTAGGAGCCTCTGCAGGCTGTCCTTAACAGTGTTAAGCGTCTCCGTTATCCGTCACCTCAACCCATATGACTCCCCTACTGCCCTTAACTTTTCCTCGAACGCAGGGAAGCTGGTCCTCTGGTAGGCGAGCGGCGAGCTCCTCACGGTGTCGTACCAGTCCACAGCCGTGTACTTTTCGGGGAAGACTGGCTCCACCTCGGCGCCTAGGGCCCCGTAGAACCTTGATATGTACTCGGCGCCGTTCATCCTCCAGGAGGCCCCGCCTGCCACGTTGATGATGCCAGTTATGCTGTCCCTTACGCACGACGCTATTGCTCGGGCCGCGTCCTCCACGTAGACGAACTCCACCCTCTGGTCCGCCCGGTATTCCACCACCTTGGGGAGCTCAAGGAGCTCAGCAACCGCGATGGGGGCTATCCTAAGCACAGCCGCCGGCCTCCCCGAGCCTATCGCCAGCCTCTCGGCGGCTATCTTACTCTCCGAGTAGTAGCTGTGGGCCGCCTGGGGGTGGTCTTCTCTGATTGGGGGCGCCTCGCGGGCCGTCACGCCGTACGTGGATATGGATGAGGCTAGGACCATGTGGGCGCCGGAGGCCATGGCCTTCAGCAGGTTCCCTGTGCCCCCCACGTTCACCCTGGTCGTGGCCTCCCGGCTCACCTCGCTCCTTGGCGGCAGGAGGGCTGCCAGGTGGACGACCGAGGAGACGCCCCTCAGCGCGTCCCCGGCGCTGATGGGGTCCGTGATGTCCCCCTTGAACGTCTCCACGCCCAGCGCCTCCACATGGCTCCACTGGACCCCGGGTAAGTCGAAGGCCCTCACGCTGAACCCGTCCTTTCTGAGAAGCTTGGATACCTCGTAGCCGAGCCGGCCAGCCCCGCCCGTGACTAGAACCGTCATCAGACCTAGAGTGAGGGTTGGAGGAGTTTAGTTTTACTCTAGGGGTGTGGACCTGAGGCACGAGTCGCTGACCCTTAGGAGGGCTCCTAGCTCGGACTCCATTTCGCCCAGCGCCCTCACGCCTATGATGGCGCCTATGGGCCTGCCCCCGCAGTAGATCATGAACGTGGGGGTGCTGCGCGCTCCCTGCCTGATGGCGTGGACCCTGTTTTCCCTGCTCTCGAGGAGGTTCATCCTTGTGAGCTTCACCTTCCCCGAGACGTGTGCCTCCAGCTTCTCGTACACGGGCTTCATCTCCTCGCAGGCCGGGCACTTGTTGTGCCAGTACTCCACCACAACGGGCTTATCCGAGTCCAGCACCTCGGACTGGAAGTCAGTGTGCTGAATGTCCTTCACCAACCAGGGTCCCAGAATACATCTGGGGCCGAGTCTAATAATGGTTGAGCTACGCTTCCCTGAAGCTGAGGGAGCCCTCGCTTATGCTGAGCTCGTAGAGCTGGTTGGGGTACGGCTTCATGCCGAAGCTCTCAATCTCCTCCCCCGTCAGGATGAGGGTCAGCTTCCTCTGCTCGTATGTGGAGCCCTGGGCCCCGGGGAAGATGCCCTGGAAGCTCTTGGTGACCTGGACCACCATCTGGTTGATCTCCTCCGGGATCTCCGGGTTGCTCATCATAACCATGGGGGGCTTCGACCGCACCTCCGCGAAGTCGATCTGGAAGGCCTCCCTGTTCTCGGGGTCCCGGACCGCCTTCACCGACTGCACCTTGAGCATTATCCTGCTGCTGATCATCCTGTTCTCTATGAGAGGGAGGTGGCTACGTGAAATATGTATCGGTTAGAGGCTCTTCAGGTGGTCCGCCAGGAGCCCCGCGACGCTCACGGCGCTGTACCGTGACTCCACGGTGTCCGTCGCTAGAATCAGGTCGGCGCCAGCGTCCCTGAGCCGCTCCTCGGCGCCGCTCATGAAGAGGGCGTGGGTGCAGGCCGCGGCCACCTTGGAGGCGCCCTGGTCCTTGAGGCCCTTTATGGCCTTGGCCATGGTGCCTCCGCTGCTTATGATGTCGTCGAAGACCACGGCCTTGCGCCCCTTCACCTTCAGGTCCTTCACAACCATCCTGGTTTCCCCGGTCTTGAGGTCGCGGTCCTTCTCGAAGAACCCGAAGCCGCCGCCCATGACCTCGCTGGCCACGCTCACGATGTCCCTGCGGCCCTCGTCAGGGGACAGGCTGTAGGCGCCGTCGAACCCGTGCTCCTTGAGGTACCTGGCTATCACGGGTATGGCTGACAGCGTGCTTACCCTGATCCTGTGCCTGGGCCTGATCCTCTCCAGGGACTCCTCGCTGTGTAGG
>DASWLJ010000168.1:0-2715 GCA_036396185.1 Bathyarchaeia archaeon
CCAAGCAGCGACAACGCCACAAACCTCATGGGAGGCGTCTACACGGCGGCCAACGCGCCCTTCGCGGAGGTCTGCGTCGGGCTCCACGAGGGGACCAGCGACGACAGCATCTCCTACATCAGGGGCACCAAGGTCAGGAAGTGCCACACCAGCGCCAGGTACGCCTTCCTGCCCGTGAACGACTGGCCCCTGGCCCGGTACAGGGATGGTAAATTGGAGATGCTGAACGAGAGGGTGAGGCCCCGCCAGGACTGCGAGCCCAGGCTCCTCGACAGGTTCAGCGACAGGGTGGCGCTGGTCAAGTTCCACCCGGACATGAGCCCCGCAATCCTGGAGCACTACCTGGACGAGGGGTACCGTGGGCTGATAATCGAGGCGACGGGCCTGGGCCAGGTGAACAAGAGCCTGTGGCCCGCCGTGGCGAGGGCGAGGAAGGAAGGCGTCGTCGTCGGGATCACCAGCCAGTGCGTCTGGGGTCGCGTCAACCTTAACGTGTACAGCCACGGACGTGAGCTTGTGGACAGGGGCGCCGTGCCCCTGGGGGACATGCACGGGGAGACCGCCTACGTGAAGCTCAAGTGGTGCCTGGGGCAGACAGACGACGCCGATGAGGCGAGGAGGCTCCTGACAGCGAACCTGGTGGGCGAGTTCAACCCCAGGACGCCGTACATGGGAGGCGCCGCGTGATGGACTACGGTAAGCTGGGGCTGACCGTCGGCATCGAAATACACCAGGAGCTGGCGACGCGGCACAAGCTGTTCTGCTCGTGCCCGCCCAGACTCAGCGACAAGGAACCCGATTACACCTTCACACGGAAGCTCAGGCCCAGCCAGAGCGAGCTAGGGGAGATCGACCCCGCCGCCCTGTTCGAGTTCCTCAAGGGCAAGACCATAGTCTACGAGGCCCACCACGAAACCAACTGCCTCGTGGAGATGGACGAGGAGCCACCGGGGCCCCTGGACGCTGAGGCCGTGGACATAGCTCTCACCTTCACACTGATGACGGGGGGCGCACCCGTGGACGAGGTTCAGGTCATGAGGAAGACCGTGGTGGACGGCAGCAACACCGGCGGCTTCCAGCGCACCAGCGTCGTCAGCCTCGGCGGCGAGATCAAGGCGAGCGGCAAGGTCATCCACCTGGAGCAGGTGGCCATCGAGGAGGACGCGGCACGGAAGACCGGGGAGGAGGGGGGCACCATCACGTACAGGCTGGATAGGCTCGGCATACCCCTCATAGAGGTCACCACTGCCCCCGAGATACACTCACCGCAGGAGGCCTACGAGGCCGCGGCCCGCATCGGCGCCATACTTAGAGCCACGGGCATGGTGAGGAGGGGCCTGGGCACCATCAGGCAGGACGTGAACGTCAGCATAAGGGGCGGAGCCATCATCGAGATCAAGGGGGTCCAGGACCTGGGGCTTCTGCCGACGGTCGTCGAGTACGAGGCCCAGCGGCAGACGGCCCTGCTGGAGATCGCCGAGGAGCTCAGGGCGCGAGGGGTCAAGGCTGGCAGTCTCAAGAAGGAGGCCCTGGACGTCTCGGATGTGTTCCGGGAGACCAAGAGCAAGGTCCTGTCAGGGGCCCTGAAGAGGGGCGGGGTGGTGCTGGCGGTAAAGCTGTCGGGCTTCGCGGGCCTCACGGGGAGGGAGCTGTGCCCCGGGAGGAGGCTGGGCACAGAGATGAGCGACCACGCCAAGTTCATGGGCAACGTCAAGGGGATATTCCACACGGACGAGTTCCCGGGGTACAGCGTAACAGATGAGGAGGTCCAGGCTCTGAGGGAGGCCGCCGGGGCAGGCGCGGGAGACGCCGTGGTCATCGTCGCAGACGAGCCTGACAGGTGCAGGGCGGCCCTCGCGGCAGTGGTGGACAGGGCGGGGCAGGCACTTGTGGGCGTCCCAGCCGAGACCCGGGCGGCCAACCCGGATGGAACAACCCGCTTCACGAGGCCCCGCCCAGGCGCAGCCAGGATGTACCCCGAGACAGATATCAAGCCCGTCCAGATCGCAGCCGATAAAATAAACAAGTTGAAGGCCGCGCTCCCCGAGATGCCGGAGGCGAAGCTCAGGCGCTTCATGAAGGAGTACGGCCTCAACGAGAAGCTGGCCACCCAGATCGTAGACTCCGACTACTTGGGGCTGTTTGAGGAGCTGGCCGCGGAGGGCCACAGCACGACGCTGCTGGCCGTCACCCTCACGGAGGACCTGACGAAGCTGAGGCGTGACGGTGTCCCTGTGGAGGCGTTGAGTGACGACGCCGTGAGGGGCGCCTTCACGCTGGTGAGGGACGGGGCGACGGTGAAGGAGTCTCTGCCAGATGTGTTGACGTGGCTCGCAAAGCACCCCGGCGAGGGCGCCGGGGACGCTTTGAAGGCCATGGGCCTTGAGGTCATGGGCGTGGCCGAGCTGGGGGCCCTCATCGAGGCCGTGGTTGAGGAGAAGGCGGGCCTGGTGGCTGAGAGAGGCATGGGCGCACTGGGGCCCCTCATGGGCGTCGTCATGGGGCAGGTGAGGGGCAGGTCCCGGCCGCAGGACGTGCAGAGATTGCTACAGGCGGCGGTCAAGGCCAGGGCCCAGCCCTCATAAGTATTATAAACGGTCTTACAGCTTATTATGGTATCAGAGTTCTGCGGTGATAGTGTGTCTGAGCCCTCTTTCCGCCTCAAGGTCCGCATCGGCAACGTGGAGGTGGAGCTGGGGGGCGAGAGGGAGGAGG
>DASWLJ010000169.1:0-6038 GCA_036396185.1 Bathyarchaeia archaeon
CAGGTAGTAGCTGTCGTACTCCTTGGTGGCCTCCTCCACCTCGTGGATCAGGTCCTGTATCCGCTGGGGGAGCATGCCCGTTCTCCCCAGGGCCCTTATCCTCACCCTGTTCTTGTGGATGTAGTCGGCCACCTTGACATCCTCCAAGGTCTTCTCGAAGAGCCGCATGAGCTCCTGGACCTCCCTCTCGTCGCGTTTAAAGTTCTCGGTCGAGAAGCTGTAGAGGGTCACGGTTTTGACGCCCAGCTCCATGCACCAACCAAGGAAGTCCTCGACCCTGTCGGCGCCTTCCCAGTGGCCCTCCCACGGGATCATGTCGTGCTGCCTGGCCCACCGCCTGTTCCCGTCTGTGATGACGCCTATGTGCCCGGGCTTGGGCTTGGAGCCTATCTGCTCCTTCAGCCACCGCTCGTAGACGCCGTAGACGCCGATGGCTGACAGGAGCTCGTAGAGCATCGCCTCATCCTCGCCCTATGACGGTTCACGTGGGTTAAAATCTTAGCGTTCAGCCGTCCTGACGCAGCGGGTAAGGGAAGAACTCTCGGCCGTACTTCCTGTAGATGAGGATGACCGCCAGTATTATCGTGGCCACACCCGCGACCGTGTAGAAGATGAGGGGGCTCATCAGGGTGAGGGTGATCTCGGGGTCGATGAGTATCTCCGCCGACTCTAGCACTATGAGGCGCATCCAGAACAGGAATATGAGGCCTATGACGTTCTCCCATATCTTCACGGTCTTCTTCTGGATGTAGTGCCTGGCGCCGTCGCCTATGAGGGCTATCGCAGCCCCCAAGACTATGAGGTCGGTGCCCCTGATGAAGAACGCCCCGGCCAGGTCAGGCATGTGGCCTACCCAGAACCCTATCTCCCAGAAGGGCTTAACATCGGCTGGGAGGAACTTCCAGGCGTAGGTCACCCCCTGGTAGCAGCCCAGGAGGGCGAGTATTACGCCTATGCCCCCCGATATGAGGGTGAGGAACCTGTCCGAGGGGGGCAGCCTGGGCCTTATGGCCGCTATGCGCGGCTCCAGGCCGAAGCCCTTTATGAAGAGGACGATGCCCAGGACGAAGGCCGTGACCATGCCGGCGTTCTCCACCTGGTTGCTGGCTATGAGGAACCCGAATATGACGAGGAGCACCCCCGGGACGCCCAGGCTAACTCTGCTGTAGTAGGGGTCCTCCACAAGCATCCTGAGGTACCTGAATATGATGGCCCACGTCTCCTCGATGCGCTTGCTGTGCTTAACGACGACGTGGTGGATGCTTGTGATGGGCACCCTGCTCTGGATTATAGGGACCAGCTCTTCGTCCGCGAAGCCATCCGTGACCAGTATGACGCCTGAGGCGTCGTATGCCCTCAGGACCTCGCCGAGCTCGCGGATCATCTTGCGGTCAGCCTCCACGCCGCCGTCGCTGGTCCCAGCGACCGTGGCTATCTGGAAGCTCTCCTGGGGGTAATCCTTTATGAGCCGGTCGAAGAGCTTCACGGCGCCGAACATGGCGTTGGCGTCGGCCTCCTCGGGGTCCGAGACGGCGAGCTGGGTGGCGGCATCCATGTTCTCGGCTCTGCCTACGACTGGCGTATGCACATGGGCCTTGGTGCCTATGTCGTCGTCTCCGTCTATGCAGATGATGAGGGTCTTCTCGGTGGCCGACATGCCTCTGAGCGAATATGACGTGATCCGGATAAATATTTAGGGGTCCACGTGGGGGCTCGGGGCTAGACCTCCAGGTCCAGCGCCTCCTTGAGGCCCTTGTACCTGTTGCGTATGGTGACCTCCGTGACGCCGGCCGCGTCGGCGATCATCTTCTGGGTGCGCTTCTCGTCGCACATTACGCAGGCTATGTACAGGGCCGCGGCGGCCAGGCCCATGGGGTCCTTGCCAGCCGTTGTCCTGAGCTTGGTGGCGTCGCGCAGTATCTCCACGGCCTTCTGCTGGGTCCGCTCGCCTACCCCGACCTTGGCCGCTATCTTGGGGACCCTTAGCTGGGCGTCGGGGTTGGGCATGGGTATGTCGAGTTCGCGGAGCATGAGCCTGTAGCACCTGGCTATGTCTTTCTTGTCCACTGGGCTCTGGCCGCTGATCTCTCGTAGGGTGCGCGGCGTCTGAGTGATCCTGCAGGCGGCGTAGAGGCTGGCCGCCGTTATGGCGCTTATGCTGCGGCCTCTGACGAGGCCCCTCTCCAGGGCCTTCCTGTATATTATGGCGGCCTTCTCCTTGATGCCGGGGGGTATGTGGAGCTTGTCGCTGAGGCGGTCCAGCTCGGCCATGGCCTGGGCGAGGTTGCGGTCGACGCTGCTGTGGACCCTGCTCCTGATCTGCCATTTTCTGAGGCGCAGCATCTGGAGCTTCCTGTCGAGGGGTATGCGTCTGCCGAAGGCGTCGCGTCCTATGCGTCCTATCATGGTTGTTAGGCCCTTGTCGTGGACCGCGAAGCTGAGGGGTACTCCTACTCTGCTTCTGGTGTCTTTCTCTGTGGGGGTGAATGCTCTCCACTCTGGGCCGTCGTTCATTATGCTGTCCTTCATGACGAGGCCGCAGTTGCCGCAGATCAGTTCGCCGGACTCGGGGTCGTGTATTATGTGTGTGCTTTTGCACTCGGGGCAGACGTCCTCGTTGAGGACGTTGCTGCGTCTCTTGGCCATCTCTCTCACTCTCGGCGCGTTTCCCTTCCCAGAGTCTCGCATCTCGGTGAGATGTAGAAACCTGATCACTCGGGCAATTGCACCCCGGAGTGAAAGAATATTTAAGGTTTTCGGTTTGCCTGTTTTCCTTGTCTGGGTTATGCTTTTATTCTGGTCGGCGTGTTTGTTGTTGCGTAGCCCGGTCGTCTAGTGGTCAAGGATCGGGGCCTCTGGAGCCTCTGACGAGAGTTCGAATCTCTCCCGGGCTACCATTCTCGTCTTTTTCTGTGCATACGATAGGGGTGTGTAGTCGTCGCCGACGCGGATGCTGCTTACGTGTGCTCGATGTAGTCGGTCAACTTGATTCTTGAGGAGACCCATATGTGGGGTCTAACGGTTCCCCTTCCATGAAATTAGAACATAAATATGAAAACACATAAAAAAATTACAGAAATGGAAAACAAGATGGTAAATAGTATAATATTTTAAAACACTTATATTTAGCAACAGTTAGATAGTAGAATATAATATGATGAGTAGAGTCAGCGGCAACGAAGTTGTAGACATCTTCTCATTAATGTAAGCTCCGCCGAAAAAGCCAACGCTCAATAACACGAATATTATTAAAATCCACTCTATGCTCGTGTCTTTCGTGGACGTTATCCTCCAGATAAGAAATATGCAGACGGCAACACACACAGCGGCTCCTGCCAACATCAGGTTCGTGTATTTCTTACCCACTATATCCCTTCGCATGCTTTTATGGAGGCGCAAATGCTCTACAGAATAACGGATCATTGATCGGGTATAATCTTATCCTCACATAAAACTAATCCTCTTCAGGTGTACGATGGTTGATTTGGCAGCTCTTCAAGCAGTCGACTACACCATAGCGAGCGCGACAGTTTACAACGAACCCAAGGTGGTATCCATTTAATATTCAGAGGTGATTTTCCGCACGTCTCTGAAGCCAGAGACGCGTATGCGTTGAGCTCCGGGCTCATCATCCGAGTAGATGGGTGAACTCGTTGATGTCAGAGTACTCCATGATGCGCTTGGTCTCCTCGTAAATGGTTCTCGACTCCTCCTCGCCCAGGGCGAAGCTGGAGCACTCCATGAACTTGCGGTAGGCGTCCTCCTCTCGTAACGGTTTCTCCGGGGTGCCCCTCGCGTCCTCGGCGACGCGCCTAAACACTCGTCCATCCGTCAGCTCCACCTCCACCACGCTCCTCATCTTCTCCGTCCCCATCCGGGCGATCTCAGGGTCATTCATCGTCCTGACTCGGCGCATCATCTCCTGCACCCTGGGGCTGTTGACGAACCCGTCGGTGTACTCCCTGAGGCCAGCCTTGCCCTCGAGCAGGATGCTGGATAACCCGAACTGGAGGCTGAACTTGGCCTCAAGTTCATTCACGGGTGTCTGGTACCGCAGCGGCTCAAGGATGTTAGGACCAGCATGGAGCCTGACCTCCTTGACGTTACCTGGGGTTAGACCATGCTCTTTCACCATCTCCAGCAGGGCGTCCATGGATGGCTGGCCGAGGGAGCCGCACGGGTACATCTTCAGTGTGGCCCCCGGGTCGACGATGGAGTAGGGGTTACCCAGCTTCCCCATGATCTTCTCCTCGTCGCAGCCACCCCCCAGCACCTGGAAGAAGCCCCACCGCCCATCCAGGGCGTTCTGGTCCGCCGTGATCCCCATCTTGGACAGAGTCATGGCGGTCACACCGTTCATGGCCGCTCTCCCAGCGTGAAGAGGCTTGGTCATCGTCCCGAAGTTCACCCTTATACCCGAGGCTAGGCTCGCCGTGATGCCTATGCCGCACCTCAGCTCCCTCTCACCGAGCCCCATCAAGGTGGCTGCAGCGGCGAAGGAGCCGAAGGCGCCAATGGTGGCCGTGGTGTGGAACCCTCTCCGGTAGTGTTCCGGGTTGATGGCCTCCGCCATCTTGCACTCCACCTCGAACCCGGCGATGAATGCCTCGACAAGCTCGGAGCCGCTGCACGACACCTGCTCCCCCACCGCGAGGGCGGCGGCCAGCACGGGTACGGTGGGGTGAGTCAGCAGTCCATATATTCTGTCCGGTGAGGAGGCGAGCTGGGTGTCGTCGTAGTCGTCGGCGTGGCCACTCGCCCCGTTCACGAGGGCGGCTAGGCTGGGCGAGGTCTTCCCCCTGAAGCCTACTAGGGTGGAGGTGAGTTGCCTCGGCTCCTCAAGAGCGTACACGGCCAGCTTCCTCGCGCACTCGGTTCTGGAGCCGGCGAGCATCACCGCCAACCCGTCAATCATGTGCGTAGTCGCTTTGGCTTTCAATGGTTCGCTGATGGTCTTCTTTCTCAGCAGGAACTTCACTACCTCGGAACTGCAGGTATCGCTCATAGAATCTTAATAATAATGCTAGATGTGTCTCTTCAAATTTACCTTAGAATGCACGCATACACAGCACCGTATAATGTGAGAAAATTAAACAAGTTAATTGATCTCTCCCGGGCTACCAGCTTTGCTGGTTATTTTGTGTCTCTGCGTGCGTTGGGGGACGTGGTCGTCGTCGCCGCAGGCGGAATGAGGAAAACGGGGAGGCTGTCTGACTCCCTAGAACAGCAGTTTCCCGTCCTCAACGTACTTCACACCGTCGACGTACAGGGTCGGCGTGAACGAGATCACGTCGATGTGCAGCTTCGCGATTATCCCCGTCTCGCCCTCCTGGATGATGCGGCCGCCCGAGTCGCCGAAGGCCGTGTGCACCGTCCCCTCGGACTGCTTGACCTCGTGGTACGGGGGAACCGTCATCGGTAGGTTCGGCGCGCCCAGCGAGGTCAGGCCCTTCCTAGTGTAGGGGTTCATGCCTATGGCCAGCTCCGCGAACCTGTACACGTTCGGGTCGTCGACGGTCTCCAACGCCTTCCAGAACGTCTCGCCGATCTCCCCCTCGGCCTTGACGAGGACGCCGTCCCTGATGGTGAGCCTGGCCTTCTCCCCTGGCATCACCTCGCTGAACGTGCCTATCCAGTCGATGACCTGTACGCCGTCCACGTCGTTGAAGTCGCCCACTGACATGCACTCGTTCTGGGTCCAGCTCGCCTTCCCGGTGCCAGGCCCCCAGCCCTCGAACCGCTTCGTCGTCCCCGTCAGCTCCTCACCGCCTGTAATCAGCCTGAACTCGCCGCCCTTGTGCTCGTTCAGCATCCTCGCCCACCGCTGCGCCTTCTCCGCAAGGGCCTTACAGTCCACGTCCCTGATGTGCCAGTTCGCCTCCTTGGCGGGCGACGGCCAGCCGAAGAGGAACTGGGCTCCGGCGGCGCGGGCGTCCCTGATCTCCTGGAGGAACGCGGGGTCCCAGTCCGCGAACCAGTATATGTAGTCGGTGGCCTTCAGCGCCTCGGCGACGGTCCTGGGCAGCTTCACCGCCCGC
>DASWLJ010000170.1:0-6679 GCA_036396185.1 Bathyarchaeia archaeon
CCCGGTTCAATGTGACCAGTATAATCTCAACTACGCCGCCTCTGGTGAAGCCCAGCTCTTCCAGGGTTCCTGATTCGTCCACGGTCGACAATGATATGTACAGTATGGCTATACGGGTTTACTAAAAATTATCTAAATTCAGGGGGACCATGTAGTCGCGGCTCCCCCCCAGGACCACCCTGAAGCGCTCCTCTGGGCCGTGAACCCTCTCCAATGTGCCTCTGACCTCTACCCGGTCCCCGGCCGCGGCCTGCTCCGTGAACTTGCCCCTGTAGCTGATCGCCTCGATAACCTCCACGGGCACGGTGGACGCCAGCGGCCGGACCTCGCCCAGGGTGTAGCTGCAGGGCGTGTAGATGGAGTACATCGAGTCCAGGACCCTCGCCCTGAAGGAGACCTCACCCACGGGGGTCGAGGGCGCCTCGTCGGGCTCGGGCCGAAGGAGCCTGATGAAGTAGTCCCTCCCCATGACCCTGCCGTGCAGAACCTTCCTCGCCTCCACCTCGGCCAGGGAGTCAAACCCCACGCGTGAACCGCCCCACCTGGAGGACAGCACGTCGCCGACGGTCTCCGCTGTGTAGGGCTGAACCCAGCTCAGCCTTTCTCTCATGAGCCTCAGCGCGTCGTAGACCCGGCGGCCCTCATCCACGCCGTACACGTTGAGGTCTACGTCGGAGTCCTCCCGGCTGAGACCGATGAGGAGGCTGCCCGAGACCCCGAAGCGGGTCCACGGCACGCCGCTTTCAAGGCTCATGGCCCCAACGAACCTCTTTAAAGTCTTCTCCAGCCTCGTCCCGGGTTCCCTCATAACCTGTCGAAGCCTCTCCCTGGGGTCGTACACCTCCTCGATGAGGCCCAGGGGCACAGTCTGCAGCGTCAAGCCCAGGCTCGGCACGTGGTTCAGGTACTGGGGGTACCTCTCCGCCAGGTACCCTGTGGTCTCGTCCAGGTCGATGACCCTCCTGTACCGGGTGCCCCCGGACACCCTGTCGCCCCCCGGGTCGGGGACGTACCTCAGGTAGGCGACGACCATTCCAGGCGGGTGCCTGCCGCCCTTCACGGCGAAGAAGAGGCCGTCGACGGTCCTGATGTAGTCGCCCTCGTTGTAGCCTGAGAAGCCTTCCATACCCAAGTATTAACTTGTGCCGGGGGGACCATATAAAATAGTTAACGAGGTGCAGCCTTGAACCGCATCGGCGACATCGTTGGGGGGTGCGCCTCCCTGGCGGCGCTCCTGGAGGTCTCCGCGTACCCTAAGCCGGGCAACGTCCACCGCCTCAGGGACTTCCCGGGTACCCGCTATGAGCACTTCCTCGCCGGCTGCGTGTCCCTCGCTCCATGGATGGGCGCACTGGCGGCCGAGGGCGCCAGGGTGAGGGACGCCGGCGGAGACCTGGGCGAGGTCGGTTTGGGGGCCCACATCCTTGGTGCTGCTGAGGACATGCTGCGCTGGCAGAGCGGAGGCAACGTCCACCTGGGAGTCATATTGCTCTTCGCGCCCCTCGCAGCCGCGGCGGGGGCCACTGCCGTGGACGGGTTCATCGAGCCCGCTGGGCTCAGAGGCGCCCTCAAGGACGTTATAGACGCGGCCACACCCGCCGACACGGTGGACATCTACAAGGCCATCGGCTTGGCCATGAGCAGGGAGAACCTGGGGCGCGTCGATGAGCTGGACGTGGCTGACCCTTCGTCCCTGAGACGCATCACGGAGGAGGGCGTCAGGCCCCTAGACGTCTTCGAGGCGAGCCGGAGCCGCGACTCCATAAGCAGCGAGTGGGCTACAGGGTTCAGCGTAACCTTCACGGAGGGCTACCCGTACCTGAAGGAGCAGCTGCGTGGAGGCGACGTCAACGAGTCGACTGTCAACACGTTCCTGCGCGTCCTCTCGCTGCACCCTGACTCGCTCATACGGCGTAAGAGGGGCGACGAGGCCGCCTGGGCGGTGAGCGAGAAAGCCCGCAGGGTCCTTGACCACGGCGGAGCCTCAACCGTGAGGGGCATGAGCATGCTGAGGGAGCTGGACGAGGAGCTCTCGGCAGAAAAGGGGGGGCTGAACCCGGGGACCTCCGCGGACCTCACGGCCGCGTCGCTGTACGTGCTTCTTCTCTCCGGGTGGAGGCCCTAGGCCGAGTACTGGCGCAGGTAGTGGGGGTAGAGCTCGCAGAACTCCTTGATGCCTTCCTCCGTCACAAGCCCCCTGACCATCCGCTGCTCCTGGACCCCCAGGCAGTTGATGGCGTACTTCTTCATGACGTTCAGGGCGTCGCTGAGGGGCGTGTCTATGTCCACGGTTATGAGGGGCACGGAGACCAGGTCCCTGACCAGTAGGCCGTTCTTGTCGTCGGTCTCTATGAGCCACTTCATGATGTCCTTGTAGGTTATGAGGCCGATGGGGTCCATGTCCTCGTAGACGATGAGAGCCTTGTAGTCGACCCCCATCAGCTGCTTGGTGACGTCGATGAGCCTCTCGTCGGCCTTCGCCGTGGGCGGAGCCTTGTTCATCAGCACCCTGCACGGGAGGCCGCAGAACTCTGTGTTCAGCTGGATGTCCATATCCTACTCGTATAATTACTGTACCTATACACATTTATTTAGTTTTCAATAATGAAGACACATTAAATTTAGCATAATGGGTTATGTTAGCTAAAGCGGCCCGAAAAACGTTATAGCCTCATCCCCCTCACCTTTAACGGATGGTTCTTGGACGCAGGTAGTGGCATAATGTTCGTGAACAAGAAGACCAAACCGGCCGTGATCTACGAGGCCATAAAGTCGCATCTACCGCCTGAGAGCGGGAAGGTGGTCATCGCGAGCCTCAAGGGAAAGGCGGCCATCAAGCTGGCCGAGACCCTGGGGAAGCAGGCGCAGGTGGTGAGCGTCACCGAGTTCTCCTACGACGACGACACCAAGAAGGAGATGAAGAAGCTGAACATCGTCCCCGTGGAGAAGGCCGAGCTGCTCATCCAGGACGACAGGAACATGAGGGAGACCCTCCTAATGTTCGGCTCAGGGGTGAAGGCGGCCCTGGAGGTGGCCTCAGTCGCCTCCGCGAAGAAGCTCGTAAAGGGCGAGTTCATAGCCGTGGCCGGGGAGCGGGACGGATTCGACACAGTCATGGTCATGGACACGGAGCACCCCCTGAAGGAGCAGATATCTGACCCCTTGAAGCAGATCAAGGTGAAGAGGTTCATAGCCCTACCCGAGTAGCGGCCACCACACTACCCGGTTTAATCAGGCTTCGAGGGATCAGCGTGTCGGATGTGAGTAAAACTGTCTCAGGCTCCATGGAGGAGACCAAGGAGAGGCACCGCAGATACCTGAGGGCCATAAACAACCCAGTCAGGAGAAGCATCCTCAGGGCTCTGAAGGACGGGCACAGGTCCGCTGAGGCCTTGGCGGAGGCGACGGGCCTGGACGCCAAAACCCTGGGCTGGCACATGGAGCTTCTTGTATACGGTTACTGCGTGGAGAAGAGGCAGACCGACGAAGGCGAGGTCTATGCTCTGACCAGGGAGGGCCAGGTCGTGGACTTCATGGACAAGTAGAGAAACGCATGTAGAATCATTTTAAGGTAATTTGGCTGTTAAACAAGCCAATATTTATTATATTTAATTTAATTACAGTAAATACCCGACCGCAGATGTTTTAGGTGCGTTTCACCTAATCAGATCGGTGTTTTAACCGTGCTGAGTGTCAACAAGCTGGCGCACGAGCTCGCGGCTGAGCTGATCAAGAGGAAGGACTACTACAGGGTCGAGGTCGAGAAGCTGCCCTCCGGGGCCACAGTGATAGACACGGGGCTTGAGGCTCACGGAGGCTACGAGGCTGGGCTCATGGTGACCCGCATAGCCATGGGCGGCGCAGGGAACGCGCACCTCCAGTACTCCGACTACGGGGGAACAAAGCTGCCCTCGGTGGTGGTCTCGACGGACAGCCCCGCCATAGCCCTCTTCGGGGCCCAGTTGGCGGGTTGGAAGATCAAGCCTGAGGGGTACACGGCTGACAGCTCAGGGCCGGCCAGGGCGCTGGCCCTCAAGCCAAAGGAGGTCTTCCAGAAGATAGGGTACAAGGACGAGTCCGATGTGGCAGTCATCCTGCTGGAGACCGAGGAGAAGCCGCCTGACTCGGCCGCATACTACATCGCTGAGAGGTGCGGGGTGGAGCCCAGGAACGTGTGCATGGTGCTCACGTCCACCAAGTCGGTGGCGGGGATGGTTCAGATATCGGGGAGGATCGTGGAGACCGGCCTGTTCCGGCTGGATGTGCTGGGCCTCGACCCCAAGAAGGTGCTCTACGGTGCCGGGTGCGCGCCCGTCATGCCCGTCCACAGCGACCCGGGCAAGGCCATGGGCAGGGCGGAGGACGCCCTGACCTACGGCGGCGTCACCACCTACCTTGTGAACGAACCCGAGGAGTCCTTGAGGAGGATCGCCGAGAAGGCGCCGTCCAGCAACTGTAAGGACTACGGTAAGACGAGCTACGAGGTCTACAAGGCCGTGAACTTCGACTTCACCAAGGTGGACCCCGCACTGTTCGCCCCGGCTGCCATCAGCCTAACATGCGCCGAGACGGGGGCCACCTTCACCTACGGTAAGGTTAATGACAGGATCATCCTTGAGTCCATCAAGTAGCCGGAGGTTCGACGCGTGAAGCAGGTCCAAGTGACTCTGATCTCGGGGAGGACGGCGAGGCAGGGCATCGGCCTAGAGGAGGGAAAACAGTCTGAGGGGTACGTCCAGAGCGTGCGCACGGTCATGCTGTGCCCCGAGGACGCCTACGCACTAGGCTTGGCTGAGGGGCAGCCCGTGAAGGTGTCTACGGGCCACGGCGTCGTCGTGGTCCACTGGGCGGCTGACAAGAGCCTAGGCAAGGGGATGGCGTTCTTCCCCTACGGGCCGTGGGTTAACCAGGTCTACGCCTCGTCTACCGACGGCACGGGTATGCCCATACTGAAGGGCATAGACGCGACGATAGCGCCCGCGGCGGGTGAGAGGGTGCTCAGCCTAAGCGAGATAGTTGAGTCCCTGAAGGGAGGTTGGTGAAGATGAAGCACATTGATGTGGTCTGCCCGTTCTGCGGGTGCCTCTGCGACGACCTAGAGGTGACAGTGGAGGGCGGACACGTGTCCGAGGTGAAGAACGCGTGCGGCATATCCCGGTCCAAGTTCCTAAACCATGGAGCCAACCGGGTCGCCTCGCCGATGATCGACGGCAAGGAGGCCACCCTGGAGGAGGCCGTGAAGGAAGCCGCGCGCATACTCTCGGCGGCTCACAGGCCGCTGGTCTACGGCTTGAGCTCGACGGAGTGCGGAGCCATCGGTAAGGCGGTGGAGATAGCCGAGGCCACGGGCGGGGTCCTGGACAACACGTCGTCTGTGTGCCACGGCCCCACCATATTGGCGCTGCAGCAGGTGGGTGAGTCCAAGGCGACGCTGGGCGAGATACGTAACAGGGCCGACCTCGTGTTATTCTGGGGCAGCAACCCCACCGAGGCCCACATACGCCACATAGTCAGGTACAGCGTGATGCCTAAGGGCATGTACGTGCCGGAAGGCAGGAAGGGGCGGAGGATCGTGGTGGTGGACGTAAGGGAGACGGGCACCTCGAAGCTCGCCGACCAGTTCATCAAGGTGCAGCCCAACAGGGACTTCGAGCTGCTCCAGGCACTCAGGGCGTCCGTGAGGGGCCAGAGCCTGCAGGTGAGCGAGGTGGCGGGAGTCCCCATCGGGCAGGTGGTTGAACTGGCTAATCAGATGAAGGAGGCCAGGTTCGGCGTAGTGTTCTTCGGTCTGGGCCTGACCCAGAGCGAGGGGCGGCACATGAACATCGACGCGGCGGTGGGCCTCGTCGCGGAGCTGAACCGCCACACAAAGTTCCTGCTCACGCCCATGAGGGGCCACTACAACGTGGGCGGCGCCAACACGGTGACCACGTGGCAGACAGGTTACCCCTACGCCGTGGACTTCAGCCGCGGATACCCGAGGTACAACCCCGGCGAGTACACGTCCGTGGACCTGCTGGCGGGGGGCGAGGCCGACGCCGCGCTGGTGCTGGCCTCTGACCCTGTGTCCAACTTCCCGGCTGACGCGGCCAGGCACCTAGCCAAGATACCCGTGGTCACGCTGGAGCAGAAGACGACGCCCACCACCATGGTGAGCAGGGTCGTGATACCCGTCGCCACGGCGGGCTTGGAGGCCGAGGGGACAGCGTACAGGATGGACGGGGTCCCGATAAGGCTGAGGAAGCTGTTTGAGCCCGCGGCGGGCGTCCACTCGGATGAGGAGGTGCTGACCATGATCCTGGGCGAACTGAAGGGAGGCTGCGGGCAGTGAAGGACATAGCGATCAAGAACGGGTACGTCTTCGACCCCTTGAACGGCGTTAACGGAGAGAGGATGGACATCCTCCTCAGCGGCGGCAAGGTCGTCGAGAAGGTGAAGAGGGGCGCCGAGGAGATAGACGCCTCAGGGATGACGGTGATGCCCGGTGGCGTTGACCTGCACAGCCACATCGCCGGAAGCAAGATCAACATAGGGCGCCTCATGAGGCCAGAGGACCACAGGAAGGACCAGGTGCCCAAGGGTAAGGTGACGCGGAGCGGTGTAGGGTACAGCTGCCCAAGCACCTTCGTCACGGGGTACAGGTACGCCCAGATGGGGTACACCACGGTCATGGAGGCAG
>DASWLJ010000171.1:0-7285 GCA_036396185.1 Bathyarchaeia archaeon
GCGTGGATGCATGTCCTGAGGCCGGCGGCGTGGCACCTGGCCACCTCGTCGGTGAGCTCCTCCTGGGTGCAGCGGACGATGCCCTTGTTGCCTGGGTCGTTGCTGTAGTCCTCGTACAGGGCGGCGGTGAGGCTTCCCATGGCGCCGTCCACCCCCACCTTGACGCTGACCACGTAGAGCCTGTCGCTGAACTTGAAGGGCGTCTTGATGCCCTGCCTGGACAGGTCGCTGGTGGCGTAGCCCTTGTAGGGCGTCATCCCGTCCAGCATGAGGCCGACCCTCATCCTGAGCTTGCCTGACTCATCCAGCTTCTGGTAGGCGAGGGCCTGCGGCGCCTTTATGTGGGCCTCGTGGATCGTTGTGAGGCCCCAGCTGAGGAGCTCCTCCTCTATGATGGGCCAGTTCCTGGTGAGTAGCTCAACTTCCTCGTCCTGGGCCGGCTGGGGTATGATGTCCCGCACCTTGTCCATTGCCGCTATCTCGTCCAGCCGCCCCGTGGGCTCCCCCTTCTCGTCCTTCTCAATGTGGCCGCCGTGGGGCTGGGGGGTGTCCCTGGTTATGCCGGCCAGCTTCAATGCCAGCGAGTTGGCAACCGCGTTGTGTCCCCCGGCTCTGCCCAGGTAGACGGGGTGCTTGGCGGATACTTTGTCGAGGTCGTACCTTGTGGGGAACCGTTTGTCCTTCCACTGGCTCTCATCGAACCAGCTGCCTATGACCCACTCGCCCTCGGGCTTGGACGCCGCCTTCGCCTTGAGGGCCTTCACCGCCTCGGCTAGGCTCCCAAGCCTCTTGCAGTCAACCCAGTCGAGCTGGAGGCCCCTCCTTATGCAGTGCTCGTGGGTATCTATGAAGCCCGGGTACAGGGGCTTCCCGCCCAGGTCTATGACCCTGGTCTTGTTCCCCGCGAGCCTCTTGACCTCCCCTGATGACCCCACCTTCACAACCTTTCCGTCCCTCACGGCGACCGCCTCCGCCACCGTGTCCGCGTGGTCCACGGTGACGACCCGACCGTTCACGATGATGAGGTCAGCCGCCAGCTCACCTAAAGGTAACCGTTGAGACAAGGATGCACCTGAAGGAGACTCTGGGCCAACCTATTTAACATCCACCTCCACCGTAAGCTTGATGGCTCTCGACGGATGGGTCACCTTCGTCGCCCTGGGTGACAGCTTGACGGCTGGCTTCACCTCGCCCGCGGGCTACTCGGGGCCCAGGTACCACCCTTACACGGTGGCCCTTGAGGCCCTCATCAGGCGTGGGCTGAGCCAGTCCTGCGGCTTCAGGGTCGTCGTCGTGAACAAGGGCGTGGACGGCGACAGCACGGACGGGATGCTTGAAAGGTTCGGCAGGAGTGTGGTGCCTGAGGAGCCAGACTACGTCATGCTGTGGGCGGGGATCAACGACCTCTACGCGGGCAGGGGCCCACAGCAGATAGCAGGCAACATCGAGGAGCTGGCCGAGAGGACGGTCCAGGTGGGTGCGGCCCCCATCCACTGCGCCGTCACGCCCGTGGAGGGCTCACCCCACCTCAACGAGAGGATCAGGGAGCTCAACGCCCTGATCCGTGAGCACTGCGAGGAGAAGGGCTTCCCTTACGTGGACCTGTACGCCGCCACGGCGGGCCCCGATCTCAGGCTTGATCCGAGGTACTCCGACGACGGAGTCCACCTGAGCCGGGAGGGGTACGGCGTCGTCGTCGGGGCCATATACGAGGAAGCGGTGAAGGGGGCCCTGATAAAACTGGCTGCACGGGGCTCCTAGGCGCTCAGCCTCGCCCTCGCAGCATTTATAACGATCCTCCTCGGATACGTGGTGAGGCTTGGGAGATGCCAAAGAAGAGAAGTAGCGGAGGACGCAGCAAAGGAGGGAAAGGGCGGTCCGGCACAGTCCAGTGCAGCTACTGCGGCGCCCAAGTACCACGAGACAAGGCGAAGAGGACCACCAAGTACACCAGCCTGGTGGACTCCAAGATACTGAAGGAGCTGCAGGACCAGGGTGCAACCATAAACCGCACCAAGACAACCAAGTACCTGTGCATCAGCTGCGCCATCCACCGCGGAGTAGTGAACATCCGCGCCAAGGAGGACAGACGCATCGTCCCGCGGCGCAGGAGACCGAGAGGCCCCTCAGACTAGGGCCCCTCAACAACTTTTTTGAAGTATAATCCTCTCTGCAGCACCGTAAAGTGGGCCAAGGCAGCGAGAGCCAACACCCCGTAGTTCAGGGCTGGGAGCCACCAGTACGAGGCCAGGCTCAAGGCGGCCAGCAGCAGCATCCGCTCAGCCCTCTCGGCGAGGCCCACCCCGGCCATCTTGACGCCCTCAGCCTCTGCCCTGCTCCTACTGTAGCTCACCATGAGGGAGCCGACGACTGCAGCCAGGCCCACCCACGTCTCGCACAGGCCGCCCATGATGAGCCCCGAGAAGGCCAGGGCGTCGCTGTACCTGTCGGACACCGAGTCGAGGAAGCCCCCGAACCTGGAGGCGCTGCCGTTGGACCGGGCCAGCGCACCGTCCACGGCGTCCAGCAGCCCAGACAGGAGGATGGTGACGGCCGCCGCCACGAGCCTGAGCCTGTCGCCTCCCCAGGTCCAGTAGAGCCAGGAGGTGAGGCAGGCCACTAGGACCCCCAGCGCCGTGACGTGGTTGGGGGTGACACCTACGCCGGCCAGCGGCTTAACGATTGACAGGACCATTTTCTCGAACTGCTTCTTGAGGACGCTGGACACCAAAGCCGAACAGATATGGGCTGAACGTGGTTTAAGATTATCCCTGGCGCCATGGGCTAGACTGGTTCAACGGTGGAGCACATTGATCATGTGAGGCCACGGATATGAGTGCTGGCCCCTGTAACGATTCTATTTCGACTGGCCCTGTATCCCCGCCGCCGCCACCAAGCCGGTGGCCGCGGCTCCAACTATTCCGCGGCTGACGCCTGCACCGTCTCCCGCCACGTATAGGTTCGGCACCTTCGTCCTGAGGCTAGCGTCCGTGGCGATCCTCATGGCGTAGAACTTGATCTCCGGGGCGTAGAGGAGCGTCCCGTCGCTGGCGACTCCGGGCATCACCCTGTCAAGCATCTCAAGGCCCTCCGTTATGTCCATGGCTATGCGTCGGGGGTAGGCCATGGCTATGTCGCCTGGGGTCACGTCCCGGAGGGTGGGCTCCACGTGGCTGCGGCTCAGCCGGTCCCATGTGCTCCTCCTGTGCCTGCGCAGGTCTCCGAGGCGCTGCAGCAGCGGCCTGTGGCCGCCCAGGGTGTTGGCCAGCTGGGCTATGCGCTGCCCGTACTCGGTGGTGTTCTCCAGGGGCTGGGTGAGGCTGACGCGTGTGATCAACGCGAAGTTGGTGTTGGGGCTCCCCGTGTCCTTCATGCTGTGGCCGTTGGCGCCGAAGAGGCCGTCCCCGTAGGGCTCCCTGACGACGAAGCCGTGGGGGCAGACGCAGAATGTGCGGACGAAGTCGTCGTAGCTTGGCGTGTACATGTGAAACTTGGGGTCCCAGCACCCGTACCCGTGGATGACCCTGTCCATGACCTCGTTGGGCACCTCGACGCGGACGCCCACGTCTATGGGGTTGTACCTCATGGATACCCCCAGCCCCCTCATCTGGTCTATGAGCCAGCCCGAGCCTATGCGGCCCGGGGCCAGGAGCACCGCGTCCGCGCCGAAGGACTCCCCGTCACCGACAACGGCCGCGGCCCTCCCCGCCTCCACTCGGACCTCCTCCGCAGACGTGTTGAGCCTGATCTCCACGCCCCTCTCCTCCAGCCGGCTCCTCATCTTCTCCATGACGCCGGGCAGGTAGTCTGAGCCTATGTGGTTCTGCTCGATCTTCACGAACTTGATGCCTGCCCTGCTGGCCTCGGCCTCCAGCTTCTCCAGGCCCTCCTCGTCTGTGTGGGCCATCTCGACGCCCAGGGCCCTGAACAGGTCCCTGATGCCGCTGACCAGTGCCCAAGCCTCGTCCTCGGCCATGAACTCTGTGAGGTCGCCGCCTATCATGGGGTGGAAGTTGAGTTTTCCGTCGCTGTGGAGGCCGCTTCCGCCGACGTAGCCCTGCTTCTCCAGGATGGTTACCCGGTGCGCCTGGGACAGTGAATGGGCCGCGAAGAGGCCCGCGGGTCCCGCGCCGACTATTACGACCCTCAAAATATCCCTCATCTTCTCAGTTCAGGCGGCTAAAAGAGCTTACGGTCCCGGTGCTCAGTAAACCTTGTATTCTGGTTGGGCGCTTCTTGTTGGGAGTGAACGCGCCATGAGCTGCCACATATGCGGTGAACCAGAGGAGATACTGGTGAAGTGCAAGGTCTGCGGCAAGAACTTCTGCGAGTACTGCGGCGACATGGAGAAGAAGACGTGCTCCAAGTGCCTGAAGACGGCTAAGAAGTAGCTCCAATTTTCTATTTATTCCCGGTCTTTCTCAGCAGCTTCCTGTGCTCGTAGATGTCCAGGCCGGCCATGAGGGAGCCTGGCACGAGGACGAGGAAGGCGAAGCCGGCCACCAAGTCCGAGTCCACTCCGAGCCTCACGTAGATGAGGGCCAGAGATAGAAGCATGAACGCCGCGTAGATCCTGATGGTTCCCCTGACAGCCTTGTGTACCCACTCGGGTGGGTACAGCTGGGTGAGGGTGTAGGGGTCGAGGGGTACGCCCAGCTCGCGGTAGAGCTGCTCCAGGCGGTCCCCCCAGTACAGGAACCCTGCCTCACCCAGCCTAGTTATCTCCTGGGTGAAGGATATGTTGAGCGCCGCGCTGCTGCCGAAGCTGCCGATGCTGACCTCTATATTCTTGGGGTTCTCGTCCCTGGGGCCGAGCCGCAGCATGGTGTTGATGGCAGGAAAGAAGGCCTTGATGCTGCTGGGCGGCGTGGACTCCCTTATAGTGCAGGAGTTCAGTAGGAGCCAGTGCTTCACGGCTCCGTGTAGCTCCTCCTGGGTCATCCCCCTCACGGTGGCTCTCTGCTGGTACGTCGTCGTTGCGTGCAGCATCCCTGTATCATGTAGTTTGTGTGAAATATAAAAGGGGTGCATAGCCAGGTGTTTTGCGTCCTCCAAAGCAATATTGCGTGGAACTGTTAAAACAAACTCTAAATACGTCGGGTTATGCATTATGCGTGTATCCGGTTATGTGTGACCCGCCATGAAGGAAGCCTATGTTGTTGATGACCCCCTGGGCGGGGGGAAGGTTGAGGTTCTGAGGTACAGCGACTTGTTCAGCGGCAGGCCCGCGCCGAGGCGCGGCAAGGTCCGTGACGTATACGACCTGGGGGAGCACATGGTCATAGTCACCAGCGACAGAATATCAGCCTACGACGTCGTGTTGCCGACGCTGATCCCCCACAAGGGTGCGAGCCTCCACGCCCTAAGCGAGTTCTGGTTCAGGGAGACCAGGGACGTGATCCCCAACCACTACGAGGAGACGCTGGGGCCCAGGGCCATGAAGGTCAGGAAGGCTGTGCGCGTGGACGTCGAGTGGGTGTGCCGCGCATACCTGTACGGCTCCGCGTGGAGGGCTTACAGCAAGGGGGCCAGGGTCATCAGCGGCGTGGAGCTCCCCGACGGCCTGGTGATGGCCGAGGAGCTGCCCGAGGTCATCCTTACTCCCACCACCAAGGAGGAGGAGGGCCACGACAGGGAGATCAGCAGGGAGGAGGCCGTGGAGGCGGGCCTGGCCAGCGGGGGCGAGTGGGACGAGCTGGAGGAGGCCACCTTCAGGCTCTTCGAGAGGTACAGGAGCGTGGCCGGGAGGGCGGGGCTCATCATCCCCGACTTCAAGCTGGAGTTCGGCAGGGTCGACGGCGGCCTCATCCAGATAGATGAGCCGCCCACCCACGACAGCGCCCGCTACTGGGCTAAAAGATTCTACAAGGTGGGGGAGCAGCAGGAGGCCCACTGCCTGGACAAGGAGTTTCTCCGCAGCTACCTGAGGCGCGTCGGCTACATGGGGGACGGCGAGCCCCCCGCGATCCCCGGGCCTGTGGTCAGGGAGGTGTCTAAGAGGTGCGTGGCCAGCTACAAGGTTCTCAGCGGCCAGGCCAAGCTGGGAAGCTTCGACCTCAAGACGGTGGACGAGGTGTTGGAGGAGCTGGGGTGAGGCCCCGGGAGAAGTGCGGCGTATTCGGGGCGCACTCCGCGGACGAGGAGGTTTTCCCTGTCCTATACTGGGGGATGCTGGCCCAGAACCACAGGGGCCATCACAGCCACGGCTTCGCCACGTGCAGCGGCGGCATAGAGGCTTACACCAGCCTCGGCCTCATTCCCACCGACAGGGCGCCCGGGGGGGACAGCCCCGCCAGGGTCCTGCCCGGCAGGGTCGGCGTGGCTAACGTCAGATACGCGACCTCGGGCTCAGGTGGCGAGGAGTCCCTACGATGCGACGCCATGCCCATCCACGTGCAGGGGGAGAGGAGGGGCGTGGCCATCAGCTTCAACGGTAACGTCGTCAACGTACGCGAGCTCCAGGAGCGGGTAGGCGCCGACAGGGGCAGCTCGGACACCCACGCCCTGGCCCAGTTGATCCTTCAAACCCTTGAGGCCGGGGGCGGCCTGAAGGACGCGGCCAGGGCCTGCATGGAGGGGATCGACGGCAGCTACAGCATCGTCGGGGTGACCGACGACGGCACACTGTTCGCGTTCAAGGACCCGGTAGGGGTGAAGCCCCTCTGCTACGGCAGCGGCGGGGGGGTCCACGCTTTCAGCAGCGAGAGCGTGGGCCTGGACATCAACGGCCTGGAGCACGTCCGGGAGCTCACCCCGGGGGAGCTCATGACGGTGAACGGCTCCGGGGTGACCCAGGAGCAGGTTGTCCCGTGGAGGAGGCAGGCGTTCTGCGCCTTCGAGTTCGCGTACTTCGCGCGGCCGGACAGCAGGTTCAACGGCAAGTACGTGTACCAGGCCCGCATGGACTTCGGCAGGGCCCTGGCGAGGAACTTCAAGGACAGCGTGAACAGGTGCGACGTCTGCATAGGAATCCCGGAGACGGCCAACGACGCCGCGTACGGTTTCCACGAGGAGTCGGGGCTTCCCTGGGACAGGGCCACCAGGAGGCACAGGTTCGTGACCCAGAGGGCGTTCATATCCAGGGCGGATGAGCGGGCGGACATCATAAGGCGGAAGGTGAACCTGCTCAGGGACAGGGTCCGGGACAGGTGCCTGGCGGTGGTGGACGACAGCATTGTGCGGGGGGACACCACCAAGGGTACCGTGAAGCGGTTCAGGGACGCGGGGGCCAAGGAGGTGCACCTGTTCATAACGTATCCGCGGATCATTGGGCCCTGCTTCTACG
>DASWLJ010000172.1:0-33697 GCA_036396185.1 Bathyarchaeia archaeon
TCCACGAATATCTGCTGCAGATTGGCGTCAGACTGGTTGGACGCGTCAGGATGCTTCTGGAACAGAAACGAGTACGTCTCCCTGAGGCTCTTTGCCATCACACTGGTCGTCTTCGACTTGTTCTGGAAGGCCGCCCAGCTCTGGTTGGGTTTCCTGTCGGCGTCCACGAATTTGAGCAGCTCCAGTATTTCGAGGAACTGGGCGTCCTGCCTGTCCTTGAAGCTATTGGCCTTCAGCCAGTCAACGGACGCTTCCCCGGTCGGTATGGGCTTGTCTCTCACTAACTCTATGAATTTTTTGAGCCTGTCCGTGTTGTCTACGTTGTATCTCATACCTTACCTACCTTGTGGTTTAACTTAAACTTATACGGGCTACCTGATGATGTCAAGTGCTTCGAGGAGCGACTTAGCGTTGGAGCCGTTCCCTGATGGAGACGGCTCTTGATCCCTTTTTTCTCGTCTAGGGCTGGCCAATTCCACGCTTGGGCCCTAAAAAAGTGTACACTCGACGTAGGGTTTATGAATGCAGCTGAAGCCTCGTGTTCATTTCTTCTTGTGGTATCCGGCGGGAAGAGAAACGTTTTTCCTCATCTTGATCTGCTGTTTCTTTTCTCTCTGCTGTTGCATGTGTTTCTTTAAGCCGTCTTTCTTTTCTTGCTTGCTCTGTGGCACGCCTAAAACCTCGTGACACACTGTGGAGGCGCTGTAGGATTAAAAGGTTCTGCATGTAAGCCGAAGTTGAGGCTTCGCGTCTTAGGCCCCGCTTGCGGCTTGCATCAACAACTTGCGTACAGCGCCGAAAGCTTCTTCACTGCCAGCAATATTACCATGGGATACCATGGCTGAGAAAGACAAGTTTAGGGACTCGGGGTTCATCCTCGTGGTGGTTTCCCACGCCTTAAACCACGCCTATGAGGCTCTCATGCCTGTGCTGTATCCTCTGCTCATCGCCGAGTTTGGCCTCCAGTACAGCGCCGTGGGACTCCTAGTCATGTCCTACAGGCTGACCAGCGGCGCCTTCCAGCTGGTGATGGGCTTCATGGGCAGGTTCTACCGGAGAAAGGTTCTTCTCGGAGTGGGGATGATGTGGCAGGCGGTTACAAACGTCTTCCTAGGCTTCTCACCCGGCTTCACCCAGATGCTGGCCGCCCGGTCACTGGCAGGGGTCGGGTCAAGCCCCCAGCACCCCACAGGCTCCGCCTACATCGCGGAGGCCTTCGACTCCAAGCAACTAGGGAGGGCCCTGGGCATCAACATCGGCGCCGCCAGTCTGGGGCGGCTCATGGCGCCGCTGGCGGCGAGTCTGCTGATTCCTGTGATCGGGTGGAGATCGACACTGCTCGCCTTCTCCGGTTTGGGCTTGGTCGTGGGAGCCGGGTTCCTGCTCATAAAGGAGCCTAGGAGGCCGGGGAGCTGGTCAGGGGCCTCCAGCATCAGAGAACTTGGGAAGGGGATACGAGACATCTTTCGGATCAGAGTTGTGGTGATCGTAATGGTTGTGGAGACGGTTATGGCCTTCAAGGTGGGGATAAGTGACTTCCTGCCCACGTACTTCACCGAGGCTCTGGGCATGTCCTCTGTCTCGTCGGGGCTGTTGTTCACAGGGTTCCTGGTCGCGGGGCTCCCGGCCCCCTACTTCTGGGGGCTCATGTCGGACCGGCTTGAGCGGAGGGTGGTGGTCATGGCGGCCATGGGGGCCGCGGCTGCTCTATGGTTTCTCCTGCCCCTGGTTAGCGGCTCTGTGCTGCTGCTACCCCTGCTCCTGGTACTGGGCTTCGTCGGTCAGGGGGTGGGCGGCGTCATCCAGGCCTTCGTGGCGGAGGCGACGGAGCCGGAGAACCGGGACATAATCTTCGGCGTCTACTTCACCCTGGCCTTCACCATCGGTTCCATTTCGCCTGTCATCTTCGGGGTTCTCGCGGACGCCTACGGTTTCCAGGCGGCCTTCCTATACGTCTCGACCGTCTCCATCCTGGCGGTAGCTGCCTCCTACTATCTGAAAGAATGAGACGAGTCTATGGCAGAGGTCACGGTTTTTACGGACAAAAGGCTTCGGAAAACCTTTTGTCCTTTGATGAAAAACGATCACAGGCTAATGGGTGACTCAATCAGGGACAAATTATTGGCTTCGCTCCCAGTAAGTGGTGACAACCTGAAAATAAGGCTGTGCGAGCGCGGCGACTACGATGCACTTGCAGGGTGGCCCCCTTACCTCTGGCCGTACGATGGGTTTACCCTCCGCTTCGCCTCGATGAGTAGAATGGAGCTTGATCAGCTTCACGAGGACAGGTTAGGAGAAGAAGACAGAGTAACCTTGGTAGCTGACTCCGGACCCGACCTTGTGGTCGGGTACGTCGCCCTGGTGCAGATTGACTGGGAGAGAGGAGTAGCTGAAAACATGGCGATACGCCTTCACCCCGACCACTGCGACAGAGGCATCGGGACCAGGATGCTGGAGCAGGTCCGGGACTGGTGGTTTCGCTGCGGCATGAAAGGGCTGCGGCTGGATGTCGCCGCCACGAACCACAGGGCCGTACGCAGCTACCTGAATGCCGGTTTTATTGTTGCCGGGGAGTTCTGGAGGGAGGCGCCGGACCTCGAGAACGTGGATATGGGGGATTCGCGTTACGATTTTCTAAGAGGCCACACCCGTTTCGGGGGCAAGGTCCCGGAAACCCGTTTCTACTGGATGGAAATTATGCAGCGACGCCTTGATAATACATAAGGTATCTCCAGTTAAGATGATCCCGGTCACTGGACAGCCGAGTTGTAGGTTAGAACGTGGCGGGCTCGGTGGGATTCAAACCCTAAATGGAGACATCTCCTGAATCGCTTTCCTTTTTCCTAAAATTCGTTTAAGAAACTAAAGGTTAGTAGAAAGAAAATAAAGAAGGTTTGATTTTATTCGGGAGTTACTTTTTTCAGTAGATCTGGGTACCGTTTGTGAAGCAGGTATGTTGACACGATCATTATCAGCACTATTGTCACGGTTACGAAGAAGTCAGGGAAGTAGGGGGTAAGATAATTCTCCAGGTGGCCGAGGAGTAGCCCCAGCCTGCCCATGTAGGTCTGGGAGAACAGGACGCCGAAGGCTAGGTACAGTATGTACTTGCCCACGGAGTTCGCGCTCTTTAGGGGCCCCTTCATCTCCATTGTGTAGAAGTAGTAAGTGAAGACTAACAGGACACACAGTATTACCGTAAGGTTGTAGATGAGGGCCCATATGTCCGTGGCGCTGAACACCGGGAGTATGGTGGCCCTGATCTGGTTGATGATGCCGCTGAACAGGGTGGCTCGTGTGCCTACTGCTATGCCTGCGCCTGTGGCTATGGTGATGGGGATCCTTGCGATGTGCACGGTATCCTTGTGGATCCTCAGGAGCATCATGAGGCCCAGTGCTATGGAGATGAACGTAGGCCAGTTCTTCCCGGGGTCCGTCATGATCCTCGGGACGATGGTCCTGAAGATGTAGTCCGTGGAGACCACCACGGAGAGGCCTATAGCGCAGCCTACGAAGGCGTGCTCGGCGAAGGCGAACCAGGGGTTGTCCACGCCGGACAGTATCATGTACAGGCCGAAGGTCGTCAGCGTGCTGAGGATGAGCACGGCCCAGGTGTAAATGTCAGCCATCTACTTGACCTCCTTGAGGTTTCTCGTGTACCCGTAGTACCCTATGTTGCCAAGGATCATGAGGAATATGAGGAAGAACTGTATAATGCTGAAAGCGTCCATCTGCGTCAGCGCGAAGCCGGGGTAGTCCGCGAGGAACTGGTACTCCGCGGCCCCGCGTATGCTGGGTACGATGGCGGCGTAGTTGCCCGCGTTGTACTCTACCTTGGCTCCCGCGACCATGACGCCGATCATGGATTGCATCACCGGGGTGCCGTACTCCAGGTAGAAGTACCTCATGAAGTCGCCTGCGCCGTCGTCGGAGTCGAAGCTCAGCACTAGGTCCACGTCCCTTGCCTCCATGATCCCGTTAGAGTTCAGGAACTGCGTGACGTCAACCCCGTACCAGTCGTTGTTTCCAAGGGAGCCCCTCAAGTCGGCTGAGAGGGCCGCGACCCATTTGAACAACCCGGGGTAGTAGCCCATGTTTATGTAGTCGACGCCGTACTTCTTTCCCCGTATATCGAAGTAGGGGTAGTCGCTGTACCCCGCCATCAGCTCTCCGTTGTTGGCAATGATCTCCTCCAGCATTATAGGGGCCTGGTCGGCTGTCGCTGTGAATATCACCTTGACCCCCGGCTTCTCGAATATGTGGGCGATCATTGAGTTGCACGCCCCCTTCAGCTCGTTGTAGCCTGATGCTGTGATGCAGAAGTTTATTATCACGATGTCTCCGGGCTCAAGGCTGTCAATCATGTTGTAGGCTGCCCTCACCTCGGGGCTCACCTTCAGCGGAAGCCCGATGGGGAACAGCAGCATGATCGCCGTTATTATGAAGACTGCGCTGTAGTAGATCCTCCGGTCGATGGTCGCTATAGCCTTAATTACAGACATGCTTTTCACTCCTCCCTCTTGACCACTCTCTCTACGAGCCCCACGAGGGCCAGCTCCTGACCCATCATGAGGCGGATCGCCAGCACTACTGCGCCGACGGCAAGGCTCACGCTGAACACCCTGGTCGCGGCCATGGCGACGTAGTTCTCAAGGTACGTCGACACTGGCACGGCCCAGGGGATCAGCAGCTCGCCCAGGGGGGCCTGCTTGAGTAGCACGAACAGCGCGCCCACTGTGAGCAGGCCGGACTCGAAGCTGTTAACCCTGAAGGCGCGGGCACCAGCCGAGGTCAGGTAGAACACAAGTATGGCGTATATGGTGGAGTCGCCGGGCAGGACGAATGCGTACTGCAGGAACTCGAATATCACGTGCGTCTTTCCCAGTCCCAATCCCACGATGACCATGGTCCATGAGAGGACGAGTATGAGGACCCCATAGAACCACCCTCTTCGCTTCCTCTGTATCCTCACGACCTCCCTGCGCGTGGATGTTATGAAGCCGACCCAAACGGCGAAGGCCCCGATGACCACGGACGAGTCGATGAGCCACGTCTCCAGGTTGGTGACCGCCTGGGGCACCTGGAAGAAGTAAGGCACGTAGATGATCAACGAGACGATGATCAGTAGAGCCACGTAGAACTCCTTTCTCTTAAGGAACGACATTCTTCATTTCACCTCAACTACTCAGGAAAACCTTCACTACGTCGCTGCCGAGGGCGAGCGCCGCTGTGCCAATCACCATTATACCGATGAGCACTATTTTGACTAGGTCCTGCGTCCTGATGGTGGCCAGCTGGCCAGGGTCCTTGGATAGGTAGGCCCCGGCGGCCAACATCTCCTCCCCTATCATGACGTAGTCGGAGGACGCCGCGAGGCATGCTACGTTGGACAGGTAGTCGGCTCCGCTTATCACCATGGCGCCCACCTCGTGGCCCACCTCCGATATGTAGACGGCGGAGGCGTACTGGACGCCCACCATGATGTTCGTCGCCGGCTTCTCGCGCAGCATCATGCCGCAATAGGCCGAGGCCCACGCGAACTGCCTGCCGCTCAGGAAGGGCATGTCGTCGATGTTAAAGGACTCGGGCTTCCCCTCGAGCTTGTACTGGGTCTCAACCAGGTCCCTGGCGAGCTCCATCGTGGTGTAGCTCTCCTCGGAGCCGCCCATTGGAGCCATGAGGCGTAGATCGTTTCGGGCGCACAGCCTGGCCGTGTATGTCAACATACTCAACCCGGCAACTGTAGAGGCATTGATCCCGGATGCAGCCATCCCGCAGGAGGCTATCACCGGTTTACCGAGCTCTGTTGCTCTTCCTATGCCCTCTTCAATTGCGTCGATTGCTGGTACGCGGCGTATGTAGATCAACTTCTTGGTTCTCAGGTAGTACAATGTCATCACTAGCGTGAACGCGAACAGCAGCAGTCCCGATAGTCTTCCTACAACTATTGGATAGATGCTAAATACCATTGTTTATCCAGTTGTTTATTTACTAGTATTTATTATAAATAATTTCTGTCGATTCGAACCAAATAGAAAAAAAGGGGACTCACAGAACAACAACAATTAACATTTAAAAAAAATAGATAGGCGAAAAAATTACTAAAAACATCAAAGTAGCAAAAGTAAACGACACCTGATTGTCATATATAATAATTATTTATGGTTTGGCCGTAGACCGTCATCATGCTTATGCTATCCCCCGGATCTCGTCGCCTCGCCGACCATGGGTACAAAATTTGCCTTAACCATGTAATTCACGATGACCTCGTCGCCCCGCTTCTCTATCAGGGTGAGCACCTGGTAGTACTCTGTGCTCCCCAGGGGCAACACCATGCGGCCACCGTCCCTTAGCTGCTGCAGCAGGTAGGGGGGGACGTGGTTCACGGCGCATGTGATGATTATAGCGTCGTAGGGCGCGTGCTCCTTCCACCCGAAGTACCCGTCGGCCCAGCTCACCTCCACGTTGTCGTACCCGAGCAGCTCCAGCCGCTTCTCGGCTCCGACGGCCAGTATCTCCCTGATCTCGACCGTGTACACCTCCTCGCTGAGCTCCGATAGCACAGCGGCCTGGTAACCCGAGCCTGTACCGATCTCGAGCACGCGCTCGGAGCCCGTCAGGCGCAGCGACTGGGTCATCAACGCGACCACGTAGGGCGACGATATGCTCTGGCCCTCGGCTATGGGCAGCCCGTGGTCGCTGTACGCCTCCTTCTCCAGCAGGTCGTACGGGAGCGGATAATCGATGACGGGGTTCTGCTCCCCCACGTTCGCGTCGATGAGCCAGGGGCACAGGAACAGGTGCCTGGGCACCCTCCCCATGACCTCTAAGACTCTTGTGTCCGTGATGTTCTTCCTCTCGGAGAGGTACTTCACCATCTCGGCCCTGGATTCATCGAACTTGTCGTCGCCACCCTGGTTCGCGCGGTAGTACCCGAATGCGACTAGGAAAAGCAGAAGGAGTGAGCCTAGGATTATCCTATTCTTGTTTGAGAGCAAGGCACCGTATCATGTATCCAAGTAAAATCTTATGAACATTTCTAACACACATTTCTTACTTCGAGTCTCCGTCTAAACAGTCTTTCATAGGAAGAAGCGTGCGGATTCATGGAAACTATTTTTTCCCGAGACCCGATCACTAGCCATGATGGACCGCTGGTCGGTGAGGTGCGCCGGCATTTTCGCCATATCCACAGCCACGCTGATGCTTCAGGTCGCGTACACGAGGATTTTCTCGATAGCCCTCTGGCACCACTTCGTGTGGATGATCGTGAGCATAGCACTGCTCGGCTTCGCGGTCAGCGGCACGTTCATGTCGGTTCTCAGGCTCCGGCAGGAGAAGAACCTGGACATGCTGCTGGCGACCTCCTCGGCCCTCTTCTCCGCGTCCATCCTGTTCAGCTACGCCGCCTCCAACCAGATTCGCCTAGACCCGTTCACCTTCGCCTGGGACAACCTGCAGCTGCTCTACATCGGCGGGTACTACCTTCTGCTATCGATACCGTTCTTCTTCAGCGGGCTGGCTCTGGGGCTCGCCGTCGAGGAGGCTAAGAGCCGGATCAGCAGGGTCTACTTCTCGAGCTTCATCGGCTCTGCTCTCGGCTCCGTCCTCATCTTGCCCCTCTTCGGCCCGCTGGACGGCCCCGGCGTAATAGTGTCCGTCTCCGTCATCGGGGGGGCATCAGCCATGATATTCGCGTTGAACCTGGGGAGGAGGCTCCAGACGCTTCTGCTTGGGTGGGTGCTTGTGCTGACGGTCTTCCTTCCGCTGGCCGGGGCCCTCGTACCCATAAATGTGTCCCCCTACAAGGGCCTCAACGTGGCCCTCAGGTACCCGGGCGCCAGCCTGGTGGAGACCCGCTGGAACGCGTTTTCGAGGATCGACGTGGTGAGGAGCGGCTACGTCAGGTACGCGCCCGGTCTTAGCCTCCGGTACGGCGGCTACCTGCCCGAGCAGATCGGGGTCTTCGTGGACGGGGACGACTTGAACGCCATCACCAAGTACGACGGGGACCTGTCGTCCCTCACCTTCACTGGGTACATGCCTATGGCTCTCCCGTACCACCTGGTGGAGGAGCCGAGGGTCCTCATAGTGGACGCCGGCGGGGGCCTGGGGGTGCTGACGGCAATATATCACGGGTCAGCCAGCATCAGTGTCGTGGAGGAGAACCCAATAATAGTTGACCTTGTGAGGGGCCAGTACGCCTCGTATTCAGGCTTCATCTACAGCGACGAAGCGGCGGATGTCTCCATATCGGATGGCAGGAGCTTCATCCAGGGCAGCAGGGAGACATACGACGCCATAGAGCTATCGATGACGGGGGGTGCCTCGGCCTCCTCGACGGGCATCTACGCCCTGTCCGAGAACTACCTCTACACGGTGGAGTCCTTCGCGAGCCTCATCGGGCACCTGTCCGAGGACGGGTTCCTCTCCGTCTCGCGGTGGCTCCTCCCTCCCCCCAGGGAGGACGTCAGGATCGTATCCCTTGCGCTGGCCGCTCTGGAGTCCCTCGGGGTTCAGGACCCTGGGGCGCACATCGCGGTCATCCGCTCCTGGGGGACGATAAGCCTACTCGTGGGGAGAAGCCCCCTGACACAGGAGAACATAGCGTCCATCCGCTCCTTCTGCAGCGAACGGGGGTTCGACATCGTCTACGTCCCCGGCGTAAGCGCCTCCGAGGTGAACATCTACAACAGGTTCCCCCAGCCCATATACTACAACATAGTCAAGGAGCTGGTCCAGCCCGAGGAGAGGGACGCGTTCTACAGGGACTACCTCTACGACATCTCCCCCACCACGGACGAGAGGCCCTTCTTCTTCAACTTTTTCAAGTGGGATAAGCTCGCCGAGACCTATAGGTCCCTGGAAGAGAGGTGGCAGGCCCTCATAGAGGGAGAGTATCTGGTCCCCATCGTGCTCCTGCAGGCCCTCGTCCTATCCATTGCGCTTGTCGTGCTCCCCATGTACAGGCTGGGGGGCGCGGGGGACAAGCCCGGCCTCCTCTACTTCTTTCTAATCGGGCTTGGCTACATGTTCATAGAGATATCCACCGTCCAGAGGTTCATCTTGGTCCTGGGGAGCTCGGTCCAATCCATGGCCGCCGTCCTATTCAGCCTCCTGCTCTCGTCTGGGCTTGGCAGCCACTACTCGGGGAGGATCGAGCCGCGTAGCAGGGGCCACAGGACGGTCATACTGCTTCTGGGGGCGCTGTCCATCCTGTACGGCTTGGCCCAGCCCGTGATCCAGCTTACGCTCGGCCTTCCGTTCACCGCCCGGCTCCTCCTGTCGTTCATCATGATATCTCCGCTGGGCTTCCTCATGGGGATGCCGTTCCCCATCGGCGTCCGAATGCACTCCGAGTCAGGCGGCTCCTTCCTCGGCTGGGCTTGGGCGGTCAACGGGTGCGCCTCGGTCCTGGGCTCGATTCTGCCGATCGCGATGGCCTTGTACTCGGGCTTCTCAATGATATACGTGTTGGCTGGGGTGCTCTATCTGCTGAACCTAGCGCTGGTGCGTGGAGGCGGGGAGAGCCTTGAATAATTAACCCTGGCGCATGTTTGGTCGTTAAAGAAAATGGGGGGCCTTTTACTCCTCTATGATCTCGACGTTGGCCCTGGGCACAGTGACGACGCGCCCGTCCTCCAGCTCGACCTCGATGACCCTCACCTTCGAGCCTGACTGCACCGTCTGGAGGTTGACGGGCAGGCCGGCCACCTTGGCTATCTCCCCGAAGTAGGGTGCCCTTATTATCCTCACCAGCGACCCCTGCGCCATCCCGTCGGAAAACCTCTCGTCGGACGCGGCCACGCCCTCGCCCTCACCGTAGGGAACTATGATCTCGGGCCTCAGCACTCCCGCCCTTATCTGCGTGGCCCCGTTGATGGCCGACATCCTGCCCTCCACCTCCCTGAACAGTTTAAAGGTCCGGTCGGACATGGGCAGGGCGCCGAACCCCTCTGTGGCTATCACCGTGATCTCGACGTTCTCCTCGCCGGTGATCGCGACGCCTATGTCCTCGCCCAGGATGCCTATGAGGTCCTCGACGTTCATCCCTCCGACGACGATGCCCTTAACGCCGATCTCCAAGGCCCTCTTGTACGCCGCGCTCGTGACGCCGGAGCCGCCGACTATCACCTTCCCCTTGTGCTCCGCCTTGATGTTGTCCTCCTTCAGTAGCTCGGATGGCGAAGAGACTGCTATGGCGATCTCTCCGTGGTTCTCCCCCCCGAACCCGAATATTCCCTGTATGAAGGCGGCCTGCGTCTCCACGAGGGCCCCCTTAGCGGGTATGATCTCGACGACCTTCCCGCGGATGTAGGAGTCGACCTCCAGGGAGATGTTGTTCTGCCTTATGATCACCTGCCCTGTCAGGCCCGATACGCTCTCCACCTTCCCAGCGAAGGGCGCGTACACGTAGTTCTTGACGAGCCCCCAGAACGCCGTGTACTTCGCCAGCATCTCCCCCTCCTCGAACTGCTCGCCCTCCTTCTTCAGCATGTAGTCGAAGACGGCCCCTGGGTCCACGTTCAGTATCTCGTCCACGTTCAGTATCTCGGCGTCCCCAGGTATCTCGGTGCGGGCGAGGGTCGTGTGGAAGTCGACCCTGTCGCCGACCTTCACCAAGACCTCGCCCTCTATAGGCAGCACCCTCTCCTTCCTGACGGTCTCGACCTTCTTTATCTTAAGCCCCGGCGTGTATGCGTGCGCCATGCTCTTCTCAACGCCCGTCTGAGTCATGCCATCACCCTCATTCAAGGTCGTACAGCCCCAGGCTTCTGTTCCACTCCAGGAGCTTGCTCATCCTCTCCCGGGGGGCCTCAGGGATGACCAGCGGCCTCCCCCTGGCGTCCAGGATCAGGCCCGCCTCGCCTCCGTGAGCCTTGCCCTTCAGGGGCTTCCCCGGCCCCTCGCCGACGTCCATGCCTCTGGCGGGCTCCACCTCGATCTCCGCCACCTCCCCGACGCCCAGGCCGATCCTCTTGATCTCCCCGAACCTCATGGTTTCCCTCAGCGCCGTGCCGTCGGGCATCGCTATCTTGACTTCCATGGCCTCCGCTCCCTCCCTGGACTGCCCCTTCGGCGCGACGACGGTGCCCAGGTGGACGAGGCAGTCCTTGTCGAATATCTGCCACGCCGCCTTAGAGTCCACGGTGGAGAGCACCCCGAGGTGGGGCATCATGAACACGCTGTCCTGGAACAGCCTCGTTACCCCCTGTGGCTGGAACGCGTCGGTCAGGATGATGAGGGTCTGCACGCGTTTGGGCGCGTGTGAGAGGAGCCCCCCCGTGCCGCAGATAACTGGGAATCTTATCATGTCGATGTACGTGTCCTCCAGGCCCTGGTCCAGCATGTCCCCCACGGTCCTCTCCACGTTAACCCCCTTAAGCCTCGTCGCTATGGTCTTGTGGTGCTCGAGCCCGAGGCGCAGCGCCTCCCTGGCCACCGCGTGCTCGATCACCAGGTCGTTGATTGTCTGGGGGATCGTGGTGGGCCTTATCATCTTGTTCTTTATCTCGGACTGCAGCTCGCCCACGTTCTTCTCGAAGGGCAGCCACCGCATAATGTTGCTGATCCCTGTCTCCTTGCACACGTTGGAGATGCTGTAGCTCATACCCAGGTTCGCACTCACGCTCCTCACGAACCGCTTCTCGTAGATGGAGTACACGTTGGTGGTGGCCCCGCCTAGGCCCACGCCCAGGACGTTGGTGCCCAGCTCGCTGGCTATCAGCTGCATGGCTATGCCCTCCCCGGCTGGCGTAGGCATGATGTCCACGTCCGTCCACTTCATCAGCTTGAGGTAGCCCGGGGCGTGGCTCATAACGTGCTCCATGAACAGCTCGTGGACGGCCCGCCTGGCGTGCTCTATCCTCTCCTCATTCAGGGTCGGACGGATGTTGTCTATTATGGATAGGGCGAAGTCCTTCTCGAACAGCTTCCGTATGTGGTCCTGGACATCTTTGTTCCCGGCGTAGATCATGGGCAGGCTGTACCCCTCGCCCAGCCTGGGCTTTGGCTTCGCCGCGTAGAATATCTCGGCCATGGCGGCTACGTGCTTCACAGTGCCTCCGTCTGTGCCGCCCGCCAGGAGTATCATGTCGGGTCTGAGGTTCTTGATCCTGGATATCTTCTCGTGGGCCACCCTCCCGTCGTCCATGGTGAGTATGTCCATGACTATGGAGCCGGCCCCCAGGACGGCGCGGTTCGCGCTCGCCGCCGTGATCTCCTTCACCACCCCGCCGACCATCATCTGGAGTCCGCCGCCAGCGCTGCTCGTCGTGCAGTATAGGTCTACCCCCTTTTCTCCATCGTATGGGCGCAGGATGTTGTCGTTGGCGTCGGAGATCATCTTGTGGCCGGTTAGCTCCTCTATCTCTCGGACGGCGTTAAGGACCCCCATCGTAACGTCTTCGTACGGCTTCTCCACCGTTGTGGGCGCCTCACCGCTGATGATGTACCGCCACTCGTTCCCCTTTTTAGCGAAGAACCTCGCCTTTGTGGTAGTGCTGCCCACATCTGTCACAAGTATGTATCTCATCTCTCTTGATGGGTTACCCTGGGCTTCGTTAATCGTCATGTGCTTCATGTAGAGGTATTGAGACGTCTTATTAGATTTTTCAAAGGTTAAGACTAGACGCTATACGTTAAAGGATGAGACGAAAGTGTGTGAAATAGATGCATCTTACAGAAGAGCGCTCGGGTTAACGTGCCCTCCGCGGTTCGTTGAAAGAGTTAATACCAGGCGTCTCCCTCTCATCAATGGGGATTGACCGATAATTATTCTTACACCCGCTTCAGGTGGGTGGATGCCGCGAACCTCGACACTCTGGCCAAAGAGCTGAGGGAGGCCGGATTCGATGTAAGTATCCGGCAATTACCCACGTCAGAGTACGATATCTCCCCCTACAAGAACCAGCGCACCAGCCTACACATCAAAGCCGACTCTTTGAACGCTATCATCTCCCCGTCCAGAGCCACCCTTGCCCAGAGGGTGAGAAGGCCCTTCACGGCCAGAGACATGAGGCTGAGGGAAATAGTGTTGGAGGCGTTCCCTCATGGGGCTTCAACTTTCTTCCCCTGGGGCTTCAATGTAGAGCCGGCGTTTGAGTTGGAGAAAGGCGGCTAACCTGAAGCAATATTCAGGTTGATCCTCGAGGTATCGTTTTCCAGGCTTGAAACATCGCCCAGCAATAGGCGGGCTCGGTGGGATTCGAACCCACGACCTCCGGCTCCGCAGGCCAGAATCATATCCTGGCTAGACTACGAGCCCAGCAAACAATGCAGGCTTCCCATAAATAAGCTCTACTGAACCGGATGGCTGCGGAAAACACAGGTTGGGGGTCCTGAGCCGCAGTTTCTATAACGGAGAACATATATCGTTACGTATTGTGTTGTTATAGCATCGTTTTCAGCAGCACCTAACGCTTATTTAAGCTGGGTTTCGTAGAGGCGCTGCGGAAAAAGTAAAGATTTATATGCTGCTACCCTGAGCACACGTACAACCAAAATGTCGCTAGTTTCGTGCCCACGCGTACTTGTGGGAGGCACCCTCATAGACGGGACGGGTGCAGACCCAGTCAATGACTCCGTTGTTGTTCTACGGGACGAGTACATCGTCGCCGCAGGAAAGAGAGATGAGGTGGAGGTACCCCCGGGATCGGAGGTCTACGACGTCACAGGCATGACGGTCATGCCTGGGCTCATAGACAGCCACTGCCACTTCATCTGGATGGGCGTCAACATGCTCACAACCGTGCCCATAAGGTACACGGCCACCATGAAGGACGCACTCAAGCTCATAAAGAAGCGCGCCGAGAAAGCCAAACCCGGCGAGTGGATCATAGGCCGCGGCTACGACGAGGCAAAGTGGCCCGAGAACAGGTACATCACCAGGAAGGACATAGACGCCGTGGTCCGCGACAAGCCCGTGGCGCTGGTCCGCATATGCGGCCACCTGGTCAGCGTCAACAGCAAGGCGCTTGAGCTGGCCGGGATCAACAAGGATAGCCCGGACCCTGACGGCGGAACCATCGACAGGGACGAGGGCGGGGAGCCCACAGGCGTCCTCAGGGACTGCAGGGACCAGATCTGGAAGGTCATCCCACCCACAGCCTCCGAGACCATGGTGGAGGGCCTCAAGGTGGCCAGCGACCACGCCCTCAGCCTCGGCTGTACCAGCATCCATGACGCGGGCTTGGGCCCACAGGAGGTGGCAGCGTACCAGAAGGCCCACGACAACGGTAACCTCAAGGTACGCGCAAACATAATGCTCAGGACGGAGACCCCCGAGGCCGCCATGAAGCTAGGCATCAGGACGGGGTTCGGCGACAAGATGCTTCGCATCGGCCCCGTGAAGCTGCTGATAGACGGCAGCCTGGGCGCCCACACTGCGGCCCTCTTCGAGCCCTACGAGGACGACCCGTCCACGTCGGGGCTCCTGCTGGAGGAGCCTGCGGTCATCGCGGAGAAGATGGCGGCCGCCCACGGCCACGGGTTCCAGGTGGCAACCCACGCCATCGGCGACCTGGCCATAGAGCACGTCATCGACGGCATCCAGAAGACCCTCAGACGCGAGCCCAGGAAGAACCACAGGCACAGGATAGAGCACTGCGAGATACTGAGCGCCCAACAGATAGAGCGCATCAAGAGGCTGGGGATCATCCCGGCGATGCAGCCCAACTTCATAGGCGAGTGGAGCGGCCCAGGCAGCATGTACAGGCAGCGCCTAGGAGAGAAGCGTGACAGGGCCAGCAACCCCTACAGGGTGCTCCTGGACGAGGGCATCACGGTGGCCTTCGGTAGCGACGGGATGCCCTTCAACCCCATCTACGGAATCTGGAGCGCCGTGAACCACCCCATCAGGGAGAGCAGGATAAGCCTCGTCGAGGCCGTGAAGTGCTACACCCTGAACTCAGCCTACGCGGGGTTCCACGAGGACTACGTGGGCAGCGTAGAGGTGGGTAAGCTGGCCGACGTAGCCGTCTTCGACAGGGACCTCACAGAGGTGGCACCCGAGACCATCAGGGACGCCCAGTGCTACATGACACTGGTAAACGGTAAAATCCTATACCACAAGGAAAAATAGCCCCCAACCTTTCTTTAAAAAGGGGTTTACTCCAGGGATATGACGCCCCTGGAGTACTTCTTCAGCTTGGACTCGTCAAGCTCGACGCCGAGCCCAGGGCCATCGGGAACGTGGACGTAGCCCTTCTCGAACCGGATGGGCTTCTTCACGACGTCGTCCTTCACCCACTCCGGGCACCCTGACAGCTCGCACTTGTGGGTAATGACGCGCCTGTACGCGGATATGATTTGGGTGGCCGCCGAGAGGCTTACGCCCAGCTCCACGTCGTCGTGGAACATGCAGGGTATGTTCATCACTCTGGCCATCTCCAGGAGCCTCCGCGCCCCCGTGACGCCGCCCCACGGCCTGTACGTCTTAAGGCCGAGGACGCCCACTGCCCCCATGTCGATGAGGCTCTTCACGTCCGACAGCAGGTACATGGACTCGTGGGGCATGATGGGCGTGTCCACGGCAGCCGCCACCTCCGCCAGGCCCCTGAAGTCCCACCAGACTGTGGGCTGCTCCACAAACTCCACTCCACAAGGCTCTATAGCCCTGATCATCTTCACTGCGTCGGCCACCCTGTACCCCTGGTTGCAGTCCACCCTCAGGGTGACCCCATCACCCACTGCGTCCCTGACCGCCTCAACGCATTCCACGTCGCGTCCAGGCCCTATCTTGAGCCTGATCCCTGTGTACCCCTCCGTGACCATGCTGGACGCGACGGCCGCCACCTTCTCGGGGGCGTCGATGCCTATGAGCCCCACGTTGGGTATCGGTTCAGGCTTGGAGCCCCCCAGCATCCTGTACAGGGGAAGCCCTAGGCTCTTACCCATGATGTCCCAGAGAGCCATGTCGATGATAGCCTTGGCCATGGGATACGTGGGCGCTATGTAGTCCATCTTCTCCCAGACAGCCTCCGTCTCGAATGGGTCCATTCCCAAGACGCTGGGCACCACCCAGTTCCTGAGCATCTCCACGATGACCGGCTGGCTCTCAGGGGACAGGGGCGGCAGGGGCGGGACCTCCCCCACGCCGGTGACTCCCTCGTCGGTGTGCACCCGGGCCAGGACGAACTGGAAAGGCTTACCCTCCCCCAGGGACCCGTACCTGGATATGACCAGCGCCTTGCTCCGCGGCACGTCCACGGGGATTATCTCAACCTTAGTGATCCTCATGGTTAACCACTTCAGAACATGGAAATCTGTGCCTGACGCACATTTAACTGATTGGAGCCGTGGGCCTTAACGCGCCCCTGTGGGCCTTGCGTGTGGCACCGGTAGTTAGGACATAAGGGATCCTTAAAGGAGCCCCTTGAACGCCAGGAACCAGTCTATTATCGGGGGCCCCAGCAGGATGAGGAGCCCGAATCGTATAACGTCGGATATCAGCCCTACCTTCACCATGTCCCTCATCTTCACGTAGCCTGAACTGTAGGCTATGGCCATGGCGGGGGTGGTGCTGGGCAGTGTGCTTGGTATCGTGGTGGCGATAGCGGTGCCAAGGACGGGCCCTATCGGGTTGATGCCCGCCGCTATGGATAGGGACGCGGCCAGAGGACACGCCATGCTCGCCGCCCCCGTGTTGGAGGCAGGGTAGCTCAGCAGGAACCCTATGAGGCTGCACGCCGCGAATATGACGAACTCGTTGGGGCTGCCCCCTACGACGCCCCTGAAGATAGCGGTGACCCATTCGCTGAACCCGCATGCCATGAGCCCAAGCCCCAGGGTTATGCCTCCGCCCACCAGGAACACCACGTCCCAGTTGACCGAGCCCTTCAGTATCTCGTCCCACTCCAGCATACGCCTACCCTCGTTCCGAATGAGAGGGAACAGGAAGATGGCTAGAACCGCCGGCGCGGCCTCAGGCAGGGCGCCGCTCACAGCGTCGCTGATGGACTTCAGGCCAGGGTCACCGATGGCCAGGTTCTGCAGCAGCCCTGGCATGATCCAGAGCAGAAGCGTGAAGAGGAGGAGCCCGACGGTGATCTTCTCTCCCCGGGTGACCCTGCCCAGGGAGTCCAGCTCACTCCTGAGAGTACGGGAGTCGAAGGGAAGCTGCCTCACTTCAGGCCTGATCACCCTGTAGACTATGAGCCACGATATGAGTAGCCCCGCGACAGCGTGCACGCTGCCCACGAAGAACCAGTCCACGAAGGTGAGGTCAACCCCCGTAGTCTCCAGGATCACCTTCTTGCCGATGAGGTTCGTCGTCGTGCTCGTCAGGAAGAGCAGGCTGCCTGCCGTCGCGGCCTGGCCCAGTGCCAGGAGGGTGGCGGAGCCGTAGGAGCTGCCCCTATAGAACCCCTGCTTGACAAGGAACGCTATTACGAACCCGTAGACTATGCTGGTGGCAGCCGTCATGCTGCCCGTGATGGTTAAGAAGAACACCGGGAGGCTGGCCACGAAGAACCCTGCCAGCGCCGGGTTCCGGGTGCCGCTGAGGCTGGATATGGTCAAAGCGACCCGCTTGTCCAGGCCCCACACCTGGAACGACTTGGCGAACAGGAACCCCACCATGATCACCCAGATGAGGGGATCCATGAACGGGGCTAAGCCCTCCTTCCAGGGAAGGATGCCTGAGAGCCCGAACAACATAACGGGGACCAGTGCAGCCAGGCCCAGAGGCGTTGTCTCGAATATCCACCAGCAGGCCGTCCACAGGAGAACCCCGAGCCCGTACTGGGGGGCCGACGCGTACGAGAGACCCACAGCCTGAGCAGCCTCGGCGACGGCCGGCAGCGGCGGCAGAGCCACGCAGAGCAGGAATAGCGCTGGCCCTAGGTAGACGCTGATGCCCTTTAGGCTGTACCTGGACACGGCTTCCTGAACCTGTACCTGCATGCCGACAGTTGCACGCTTACCCTTTTGTATAAACATTACGGGGCGGAGCCTGTCCCCAGTAAATATTATAATTATTTCCCGGGTGCACGCTCAGGGAAGAGCTTAGTCAACCTTTACGCCGAACTGGAACATAATCCATGTGAGGGCGAAGACGCCGACGCTCAACATGAACACGTTGAACACGCCGAACATGTCCGCTATGTAAGCCGCTATCATGGGGGCGAAGGCGCCCATTATGCTCCCGGGCAGGAAGTAGAGGGCGAAGCCTAGGCCCCTCTGCCTGCTGGGGCTCAGCTTGGCCGATATGGCGGAGTTGGCTGCCATGCCGAGGAGGTTGAAGAACCCATACCCCAGGTAGAAGGATGCGAAGCTCCAGTTGCCGGGGACTAGGAAGGCCAGCGCGAAGGAAACGTACGCGAACGCGAGTGTATAGGTGATCCACCTCTTCTCGCCGTACTTGGCCGCGAATATGCCTCCGAGGGGAGCCGCCACGATCCCCATGAGGCTGCTGGCACCGAAGACGAGGCTAGCCAACGCGATGTCCAGGCCCCTCGTCTCGACGAGCCAAATGTTCAGGAACGTGACCGTCATGTTGGCTGCCACGGTTCTCAAAGCCCCGAAGACGAGGAACATTACGAGGCTGGCGGATAGAAGCTTCTCAACCTGACCCGCGGGCTTTCCATCACCGGTCTTAACCTGCACGTCCCCAGTGGGGACGTACTTTATGAAGTAGACCATGAAGGCGCTGAGGATCAGAGGCACAACCCACGCCATGTAGACCTGCCTCCACCCGAATGCGAAGAGTCCCACCAGGATGCTGATGCTTATGGGACCCAAAGCCATGCCCAGGGTGCCCCCCGCACCGTGGATGCCCAGGGCCTTGCTCCTATCCTTGGGTGCGAAGAGGAAGCTGGTGAAGCTGTAGCTGGCGGGGTGGTAGAAGGTGGTGCTGAGGTAGAACAGGCTAACGGCCAGTATGAACACCCATGGGTTCTGGGCGAAGCCCGCCGTGAGTGCGCCGGTGGCGGCGATGACGCTACTGAAAAAGATCATCTTCTTGGTCCCCAGCTTATCGGTGGCTAGTCCCGCGGGGATGGTCAGTATAGCGGCAGCCAGGCTCGGTATGCTGCTGATGAGTCCGATCTGCTGGTTGCTCAGGGCGAACTCCACCTTCAATATAGGGTAGAGGGCTGTGTGCATCTGCTGGAAGGCGTGTGTGAGCGTGTGTGTGATGGTCATAACGATGAGGCCGTAACTGAGGAGACTACGGTACCCGCCCGTCTCAGGTTCACCCAATTTATTCATCCCAGAGTTGACACCGGAAATCCCTTCACCCGGCTATATAAGTGCGCCGAATATGCATAGCCTTAAACTAAGCCGACCATGTTCATACCCCATGATATCCCGGGAACAGTGTATTAAACTCGTCAGGGAGCATGTGAAGAACGAGAACCTGGTGAACCACATGATAGGCGTTGGCGCTATCATGAGGGGTCTCGGGGAACGCCTGGGAGAAGACCCCGCCCTGTGGGAGGCTGTCGGCATACTCCACGACGTCGACTACGAGACCTTCGGCGAAGACTTCAGCAAACACGGCCTGAAGTCAGCTGAAATGGTCCAAGACCTGCTGCCAGAGGAAGCCTTAGAGGCCATAAGGGCTCACAACGATTTGACGGGGTTCAAGGCCGAGAAGAAGATGGAGGTAGCCCTTCTTGCAGCAGACGCCATCTCGGGGATGATCGTGGCCAACGCCCTCGTACGGCCCACCAAGCTCATCGGCATGAAGGCCAAGAGCATCAAGGACAGGATGAAGGACAAGAGCTTCGCAAGGCAGGTGAGCCGCGAGAACATCATGAGGTGCGAGGAGATAGGTCTCCCGTTCGGCGATTTCTCCCAGATAGCGGTCTCATCCATGCAGAGTGTGGCAGCCGAGATAGGGTTGGGCGCGTGATGCTTGACCCCGAGGTACAGCTTAACAGGATCATCAGGATAATAGCGGCCACCAGGTTCCCATTCGTGGACCAGGTGGAGGGTTGGCCGGACCACTACCAGACCATCGTGAACGACGAGCAGAAGCGGTTCGGCATCAAGGGCCCCGAAGGCGTCGTGTACCCCAGCATCGTGATCCTCAGAGACGACGGCGGAGTCCAGGAGCTGGGCATGGTGGAGAGAGCCGGGGACGTCCATGAGGGCCGAGCCGATCTGTGGAGGTTCCTCAGCGACTGCGCCGGCGTTGGCCGCAAGTACAAGAAGCTGTTCATATACGTGCCCCGCGGCCTCGAAGAGAAGGCGCTGAAGATACTGGAGGGCAACGGGATCGAGTACGATGGCCTCAGAGGCTACGCCGTGGAGGACAGGAGCCTGAAGATCATCCCCATAAAGACCCATGACAGCCCCCACGACCACCGCTGACTCAGCGGAGGAAGCCGTCCAACCTCACACGGTCTTCTACCTTAGCCACGCTCCTCCCGTAGGCGACGGCCCACAACTCACCGTAGAGGTCCGCCGGAACCGTCAAAGTGTACCTTAGGTCCGCTGGCGCGGACACGGCCCTGTATCCCCCTATGCTAGGTATATCCGTCCAGCAGGCTCCGCCCAGCACCGTGTCGCCCGTAAGCACCGTCAGGCTGCAGTACTCCATCCCTGGGGGCTCAGAGTCGATGTGCGCTTCTACATCAACGACGAGGAAGCCGCCCACCTCACGGCCGCTGAACCTGGTTATCTGGAGGTCGGTGAAAAGCGGAGGCGCGTCGACGGATACGGCATCGGATGTCATGGTTGCGCTGAGTTGTGCCGTGTTCCTCGCGTAGCACCTGAGGGCGACCTCGTGGCCACTGGCGCCGAGCGGAACCGTCACCTCGTACCCTATTGTCGTGGGCGATGTGACCCCTGCATGGCTCCATGTGACCTCATCCAGGCTGCTCCAGCATTCCCCGTGCACGATCTCGCCGTCAACTAGGATGTCCAGGCTGCAGTACTCGACACTAGGGGGATCGCTCAGGACATCCACGTATGCCACCACTTTAGCCTCCCCGTACCCCGCTTGGACCCTGAAATCTCTCATAAAGAGCTCAACCCCGGGCCCCTGGATGCTCCGAGTTCCATCGCTAGTATAACCACATGATACTTGAATGTCATCCGCCTCGCACACGAAGACCAGTGAGTCGGTGTATGTCTGACCCGTGAACCCGAAGCAGGCATACTCAAGCTTATACAGGGCTCCATCCTCTCCAACGGGCACCTTGAACTCGACCTCTTCTCCCGGCCCCATACTCGGGATCAGCCTGTCCATGACCACCTTTGAGTCTTGAGAAAGCTTCACGTGGACAGCGTAGGCGGCCCCAGACCCGGCGTTGCTCAACCTGACTGAGCCCGGCTGGGGCGCAGCCACGAGGCTGGGCTCTCTCTCCTTGACAGGCTCACCCTTGAACCGCTGGGCGTTCACCCTCGTGACCTGAAGGGCGGCGAAGCCGTCCTCCACGCTGGGCTCAACCTCGGTGCCCTCATGCCACTCGTTCCAGCTGGTCACCATCACCCAGTCCACCCCGGCCTCGGAGACGCGGCTCCAGTATCCCTCATAGGTCTCCGAGCCGTTACGGGGCATCACCCCGCCCGGTTGTCTGGTCTCGGTGTCGTCGTAGCCGGGGAGCACGGTCCCCACCCTGATCCTCCTGTGGAGCGTGACTGATCCCGCGGCCTTCACGGCCGCCATGGCCTCCACAATGCTGCCCTCCTCAAGCGCCCATCCACTCTCCGATACGACCCCCATCACCGCCCGGTGCTCCTCCGCGTCAAGCTCTATGTAGACGTGCATGCCGTCGAAGACCCTGAGGAACCCTGGGTCCCTGAAGTCGCCCACCAGCACCACGTCTCCCACCCTACCCTTGAGGGCGGACTCCACGCGGCGCCAGTAGTCCGCGTCTCTACCAGCCCCCTCGGCGCCGTAGATGAACACGACGGGAGCGCCCCCGACCCTGAGGTAGCCGCCGTACCCTGAGTACCTGTCAACTAGGTAGGTGAGCTCATCCACCGCGGCCTCGACGGGCAGCGGAGCTAAACCGATCCTCAGAGACTCGTAGTAGGCCCCCACGCTGAACCCCAGACGGCCCGCGACCCCTAAGAGCAGCTCCATGGCCTGGTCCTCCCTTGAGCCTGGGCCCCACCAGCTGCACAGGAAGCCGTCTATACCCGCGTCCATGGCCAGCCTTACGTGGGCCTCCACCGTGGCCTCGTCCAGGCTGTCGTAGGCTCTGAGGACCGGGAAGTGGACCGAGGCGTCCGAGCATCCTTCAGACACGTTGCCCCAGTGGAGCCAGCCGCCCGCGGGCCCATCCGGGCTACCGTACCACGGGTAGTAGACGGCCTGAACCATCCTGCCGGGCTCCTCGCCGACCCGCTTCACATCTATCCCGGTGTACCGCAGCCGCTCCGCGTCAACGGTGTAGACGCCGCGGTTCCTCGCCGGGTCTGATGGGACGCTGCCGTGGGTGATCCTCTTGAGTAGCATGTACCGGCCCATGGCCCAGCCGTAGACGTTTACCCGCGCCTCGCCTACGAAGCCCTTCTCAACCTCCACCGTGAAAGGCTGCCCTGTGCCAAGGACCAGGGCTTCGACGTCCAGCTGCACCAGCGTCTGGTCGTAGGGTGCTTTGGAGACCCAAACATGTATCTCGCCGCCTTCTGCGTACACGGCCACGCCGCTCTCGGGTCCCTTTGTTACGGCGTATTCGTGAAGCAGAACGGATCCGAAGCCGGAAAAGGTCAGGTGGCTCCAGTCCGAGTCAGTGGACACCGTGAACTTGACTATGTGGGCGGTCTCGGCCAGGCACCCCACCTGGGGCACCGTAACCATGAGTAAAGCAAGGATGGTGACAGCAGCTATATCTGTACGCGGGCTCATGGACCGAGAACGGTCATCCGTTATTTAGATATTATAAACCATGACTAGGTACCCCGACAACTGTCTAGCTGCTATTCCATGAAATTAGCTATAGATAACATTGAAAAACGAAAAAAACTGCATCTAGCAACAATCTCCACGGCGTGCAACCGTAATGGAAGAACGTGAACCATGGATGTAAACCACGAAGGCGCAGACCTAGTAAAATGACGCGGAGCAGGCATTTCCCTAGGAATAATGCTCAGGCTCAGACCCGCCACTGTGTTGAGTAATTAACATAAGCTGTAAAGAAGCATAAAATAGGTAAAATAGTGGAGAGGCTACTTCGCCTTGAACACGGTCTTGCCGCCGAGGAACGTCCTGAGCACCCTCGTGTCCCGGATGTCGTCCTCGGGGCAGGTGAGTATGTCCCTGTCCAGGATCACCATGTCGGCCAGCTTCCCCGGCTCCAGGCTCCCCTTCAGGTCCTCCTCGAAGCTGAGGTAGGCACCATTGACCGTGTACATCCTGATGGCCTCCTCCCTCGTGACTCTCTGCTCCTTACCCATCTGGGTGCCCTTCACCTCGGTCCTGCGGGCTATGGCGGCCCAGAGGCTTGGGAACGGCGGGTATGGTGTCACGGGGCTGTCGGTGCCGCCGCCCACTACTACGCCGTGGTCGATCCAGGCCCTGTGGGGTTTCAGCCACTCGCTGCGCTGGGAGCCCACGTTCTCGTGGTAGCTGTCGCCGAGGTAGTAGAGGAAGCTGGGCTGGCTGGCCACCAGGACGCCAAGCTCTCTGCATGTCTTGAAGTTGTCCTCGCTGGGTTGGTACGCGTGGATTAGGTAGAAGCGGCGGCCCTTGATGGGCTTCACCTTGTCCGTCTTCCTGTAGGCGTCGAGCACTATGTCCATGGCTTTGCCTCCGGCGCAGTGGATGCCGCAGAGCATGCCGCGCCTGTTGGCGGCGTCCACCAGCTTCTGTAGGTTCTCCGCGGGCACCGTGAGGATGCCAGAGTTGTCGGGCGTCCCCTCGTAGGGTTCACGCAGCAGCGCGGTCCTGCCGCCTACGCCTCCGTCGATGAGTATCTTGAGCCCCTGGAACCTGAGGAGCTCGTCGCCCATCCCTGTGATCATGGGGAAGTTCTCGACCCGTTTGACGCTCTCCTCGACGGGCTCCCCCTCCTGGATGGACCTGAGCATCACGTTGACGCGGCACGTGAGCCCACCTTGCTCCCTGAGCAGCTGGTACGCCACCATCTCGTCCTCTGTGTCGCCGGCGTCTATGACGCTGGTAATACCCACCTCGTTGAACGACTTGCACGCCGTCTTAATCGCCTTCATGGTCTCAGGGATGCCCACCGGGGGGACGTGCAGTCTGACAAGGTTCATGGCAGGCGACTCCTCCAGCATCCCCGTCGGCTCACCCTTGGCGTCCCTGACGATCCTGCCTCCGACAGGGTCCTTCGTCTTCTTGGTGACTCCGGCGATCTTCAGCGCCACGCTGTTAGCGACGAGAAGGTGGCCGCAGGTCCTTGTGAGCACCACGGGGTTGTCTGGGCTCACCCCGTCCAGGTCCCAGCGGCTGGGGTTCCTGTGCTCCGCCAGCTTGGCCTGGTCCCAGCCGCGGCCCTGTATCCACTCGCCGGACTTGGCCTGCTTAACCTTCTGGGCCACCGCCTTCTTCATGTCCTCGATGCTCATCATGGGCGGCGTGCGGCAGTTGATCATCTGGAGAGCCGTACCCGTGCTCACCACGTGCAGGTGGCTGTCGTAGAGGCCCGGCATCGCCGTCCTGCCCTTGAGGTCGACCACCTCGGTGCCCTTACCGGCGAGCTTCCTGATCTCCTCGGTTGAGCCCACCGCCTGGACCCTGCCGCCCTTGACGGCCACGGCCTGTGCCAGGGAGAAGGAATCGTCCACGGTGATGACCTTACCGTTGACAAGAACCAGATCAGCTTCACATGCGTTGCTGGGTTTCATGGCTAATTATTCTAGGCGTCGTTCATATAACACTAGTCCAGTATCAGGGTTATCTCGTAGACGAGGAGCTCGGGCACCATGCTCCTGCCCTCACGGTTCAGCGCCACGAAGCCCATCCCCTCCAGAGCCTTCAGGTCACGGTACACGTTCTTCACGTCCCTGCCCACGTGCTCCGCGAGCTCGTTTATGGAGCCGGCGCGGCCCTCGGTCAGCTGGTCCAGTAGCTCCAGGCGTCGGGGCGTCAGCTTCCTGAAGTCCTCGACCGTGAGGCTCAGGTCCTCCTCCGCGAGGTACTCGAAGTCTTCCCCCTCCTGGTAGGCCCGGACCGCGTGGGTCATGCTTGTCCAATCCACGTACTCCTGGAACCTCCCCGGGGGCATGCGGCCCTTGGTGAACTCTTCGTGGAGTAGGCTGAGGCTGACATGCTTCTCACGGTAGGCGGCTATCCTCTCCTGAACCTCACCCAGGTGCAGAGTTTTAAGAGCCCTCCAGCGCAAAACCCATCATTGGTTTCTACACCAATAAACGCTTATTAGGTTTACCATACGGGAAAATGCTAGAGACACATGCAATTTCCCATAGACAAACTAAGCGACAACGTTTGGGAGATACCCACGGCCTACAGCAAGTACATGAAAGTGCCCGCGAGGATATACGCGGACAAGAGCCTGCTGGAGGCCATGAAGGGGGACGACACGCTGACTCAGAGCGTCAACATATCCCAGCTCCCGGGCATCTACAAGTACAGCATCACCCTCCCAGACGGCCACCAGGGCTACGGTTTCCCCATAGGCGGGGTGGCGGCCTTCGACTTGGAGGAGGGGATCATCACCCCGGGGGGCGTCGGCTACGACATCAACTGTGGCGTACGCCTCATACGAACCAACCTCACGTTCAAGGACGTGGACCCGAAGAAGCAGGAGCTCATAGACCGCATTTTCCAGCTTGTGCCGTGCGGCGTCGGGGTCGGCAGCAAGCTCAAGCTCAGCGAGAAGGAGCTGGACAGGGCCGTGAGCGAGGGCGTATCCTGGGCCGTGGAGAAGGGCTACGGCTGGGACCGCGACCCCAGCCACAGTGAGGAGGGCGGCTGCATGAAGGAGGCTAACCCAGACAAGGTGAGCGACCGAGCCAAGAAGCGGGGGGCCACCCAGCTGGGGACCCTGGGGGCAGGCAACCACTTCCTGGAGATCGCCCGCGTCAAGGACGTGTTCGACGAGAGGGCCGCCAAGGTGTACGGGATCACGGGGCCGGACCAGGTTGTGGTGTGGGTCCACACGGGCAGCAGGGGCTACGGCCACCAGATAGCCACAGACTACATAAGGGTCATGGAGAGGGCTGCCAGCAAGTACAACATCAGGGTCCCGAGCCGTGAGTTGGCGTGCGCCCCGGTGAAGAGCAGGGAGGCTCAGGACTACTATGAGGCCATGAGCTGCGCCGTCAACTGGGCATTCATCAACCGCCACATCATAATGCACCAGGTCAGGCAGGCCTTCGAGGACGTTCTGAAGAGGAGCGCGGACGAAATGGGCATGGACATGGTTTACGGGATGACCCACAACACGGCCAAGAAGGAGGAGCACACAGTGGACGGTAAACGCGTCCAGTGCGTGGTTCACAGGAAGGGCGCGGCCAGGGCCTTCGGCCCCGGGCGCAGCGACCTGCCCCAGGAGTACAAGAGCACAGGGCAGCCCGTGCTCCTAGTGGGCACCATGGGCACGGCCAGCTACCTCCTCAGAGGAACCGAGGAGGGGGAGGAGCTGAGCTTCGCCAGCACGGCCCACGGGGCTGGCAGGGTCATGTCCAGGTCGGGCGCCAAGAGAAAGTTCGCGGCCAACGACATCATCAACGACCTGCGCCGGAAGGGCATCGTCGTCAAGGCGGCCAGCAGCCGCGTCGTGGAGGAGGAGAGCCCCGACAGCTACAAGGACATCCACAGGGTGGCCGACGTGAGCCACAGGGTGGGCCTCGCCAAGAAGGTGATGATGAGCATCCCCATGGCCGTGGCCAAGGGATAGGCTACCTAAAAAAGGGTTAAATACGGCCCACTTACCCTTTTTCTAAGCACGTTGAAGGATAGAATGAAGCCACACATCTGGTTCACGCTGTACACGTTGATGCGGCTGGGGGCCACCAGGGCCTCTGTAAGGCTCAGCACCACGGAGCTCAGCCACATAACGGGGGGGAGCCAGCAGTCGGCCTCCAGGCACCTACAGACGCTGGAGAGCCTAGGCCTGCTGACGCGCAGCATAGACCCTGGGGGCACCAGGGTCCAGATAACGGAGAGAGGCCTCAACGAGCTTGACCTGGTGCTGCAGGAGCTCAAGTGGCACCTGGAGGGCAAGGAGGCCAACACCATAGAGCTGGAGGGCACCGTTGTGAGCGGCCTCTTCGAGGGAGCCTACTACATCAGCAGGGACGGCTACAGGAGCCAGATAGTGGAGAAGCTGGGCTTCGACCCCTTCCCCGGCACACTGAACGTCAGGATCAGGGAGGAGGACTTCGATAAGAGGAGGCAGTTGGAGAGGCTTCCCAGTATAAAGCTGGAGGGGTTCAAGGACGGCGAGCGGGCCTTCGGGGCGTGCCGCTGCTACCCCCTGACCATCAACGGTGAGGTGGACGGCGCCCTGATAGTGGCCGAGCGGAGCATACACGACTTCAACATAATGGAGATCGTGTCACCCCTGTACCTTAGGCGTCACCTGGGGCTGGCCGACGGAGACAGGGTCAGGCTCTCGTTCTTGCCCCTTCGACGATCCGTCTCTTGATCTTGCTGCTGCTGTTAAGGTCATCCTCGCCGAAGCGGCCCACCTGAACTATCTCGAAGCCCATCTCCTTGGCCCTCTTGATCTTCTCAACCTGGCTTCTGATGGCGTCCTGGTCGTGGCCCACAGCGACGATGTCAGGCTTCACCTGCTGTATGACTCGATCCAAGTCTAGGTCCTCGAAACCCAGCAGGGCCTCGTCCACTACCTTGAGGGCCTCCACAGTGGCTCTGCGCTGGTCCTCCGGGATGACGGGGTCCTGGCCCTTCATGCGGCGCACCGTCTCATCCCTGGCCACGATGACCGTGAGCCTGGCCCCTAGGCCGCCCAGCTTCTTGGCCTCCTCCAGGTATCGTATGTGGCCGTAGTGCAAGAGGTCGAAGACCCCCGCCGCGAGAACCTTCTTCATCTTCACCACTGGAAGTCGGCTAAGCCTAAAAGCTTTAAGGCGTCCAGGACGCCCTCCGCGTAGGCCACGCTGGTAAGGGCGACTGCCCTCTTATCGGCCCTATAGAACACGGCGTCGTCCAGGTACCTCCCCGCGTGGTCTAGGAGTTCCTCCACCTTCCTCTCATCCACTTCTGCGGGCAGCTTCTCGACCACGATGCTGTCCAGCACCTTCCTGCAGCCTCTGGAGTACTTCTCTATGAGGAAGTCCACCTCCCCCTGGACCCTCCTGCCGTCAAGAAGTTCGGCGGGGCACCCCGCGACCACCTTCAGTGCCTCCTCCTCAAGGAAGTGCAGGGCGCCGGGGACGACTAGAGCGTGCGGCGGGCCACCGAAATCAGTCTCCTTGATCTTGGAGGCAGCGTCGGCTACAATAACGGGGCTGTCCGAGCCCAGGCGGGCTACACCGACCACGAGGGTGCTGGTGGGAAACTCGCCTGTCTCCTCCAACCGCTCCACGGCCTCACGGATCGTGAGGTACCTGCCCGCGGGGACATCCAGGTCCAGCAGGATGAGGGTGTGGAGCCCGTACTCGGCGTTGTCCCTCAGGGTCCGGATGACGGTGTCCACGGGCCCCTTCTCTGGCAGGGGCAGAGTGACGGTTCGCCCGAACTTGTAGAGGCTGAGGCCTGTCTCGGCGACGGCCGTCATGATGCTGCTCCCGTGCACCACCTTGACCGGGATGCTCCTCTTAGCCGCGTCCACAACCAAGCTTATGTGGGTCGTTGCGGCAAGCGCGTCACCCCCGACCAAGATAGCGACATGGGAGTTCTCCGCCTCCTCCAGGAGCCTCATGGCCTCCTCCTCCATGCCGCCCCTGCTCAGAGGGGTGACAGGCCTGCCTATGGTCTTCTCCAGGGCCTCCGGGGTCGTGTCGAGCTTCATGGTGTAGGTCTCGGCGTAGACGTGGTGGGCGTCCCTGGCGGCTTCAAGGGCTCTTAGGGAGAGGTCCATGTGGCTGTTCAGGCCTATGCCTATGAGGGTCAGGGTCAATCGGTCTTCCTCCGATGGTTGGGCCGAAGCCCACCGATCTGTTGGTCGGTCAACCTGTTAAATAGTTCTATACGGCTCCAAGGGTAGGCCGTGCCTGAACTGGACACATTTTATCCATGCGCCGCACCATTATCACGTGGGTGTGCGACCTGAAGATCGCGCTTTGCAGCGACTGGGTGTACCCATCCGTCGGCGGCGTCCAGTCGCACATCATGGGTCTGGCGGCTCAGCTCAAGGAGCTTGGGCACGAGGTGATCATAGTCACCAAGGAGATGGACCACGAGGACCCCGCTGCCGAGTACCCCGGCGGCGTCCGGAAGGTCAAGGCCAAGAGGCTCACCCTGCCCGAGCACATCCTGGCACCCCCCAACCCGGATGACCTGAGAAGGCTCTTGAAGCGGGAGGATTTCGACGTCGTGCACGCCCACCACGCATTCACCCCCACGCCCCTGCTTTCACTGGACGCCGCGAGGCGGCTTGGCGTTCCCAGCGTCCTCACGAACCACTCCATAACCTTCGCCAGCTCCTCGGACCTCATCTGGGGCCCTGTCAGCCAGGTTCTGCCCTTCAAGCGGTACATAAACATGGCGGACAGGGTCATAGCAGTGAGCGGCGCGGCGGCCGAGTTCATAGAGAGGTTCATGGACAGCGGGGAGGCTATCGTGATCCCTAACGGCGTGGACGTAGGGAGGTTCCACGACCCCAAGCCCGTGCCCAAGGGCGTATTTGATTTAACGCGGCTCGAGCACCCCATGGTCTTCTCGGCCGGGAGACTGGCCTTCCGTAAAGGGTTCCACTTGCTGCTGGAGGCCATGCCCAGGGTTCTCAGTGTGAACCCTGGCGCCCGGCTGTATGTCGCGGGTAAGGGCGCCATGGCGGGGTTCCTGAGCATGCTGGTTGAGAGCCTGGACCTGGAGGATGAGGTGAAGCTGCTGGGCTTCGTACCCGAGGACGTTCTCCCGTGGCTCTACAGGAGCTGCGACGTCTTCGCCCTGCCCTCTGTGGCGGCTGAGAGCTTCGGCATCACCCTCATCGAGGCCATGGCTGCTGGTAGGCCTGTCGTGGCGTCGAGGATCGGAGGCGTCCCTGAGATCATCGACGACGGCGTGGACGGGTTCCTGTTTGAGCCCTGGGACAGCAGGGGCCTCGGAGAGGCTGTGAACACGCTGCTGGGTGACCCTGGGCTCGCCGCCGAGATGGGTAGGCGGGCCCACGCCGCGGCTGAGGAGCGTTACAGTTGGCCTAAGGTGGCGCACAGGATCGAGGAAGTGTACGAGGATGTGACCTCCTAGTGTCGCTGTTTGAGCCTCTGTCGCCTCTTGTGGGGTGGATGCTTGAGAACAGCTACGCTGGGCTTGCCGCGGTCATGTTTCTGGCGGGCTCCGTGGCGCCGATCCCGTGGGAGCTGGTCCTCCTTCCTGCGGGGGCCCGCGGCCTGGACCCGTTGGTGGCTGGCCTGTGGGGTGGGCTCGGCGCCTCCGCTGGGGCTGTTGTGGGCTACGTGGTGGGGTATGTTGGGGGGAGGCCCCTTGTGGTTGGGCGTTGGGGGCGTGTGCTGGTCTCTGAGGACGGTTTGGCGGCGGTGGAGGGCTGGGTTGGTAGGTGGGGTGACGCGGCCACCCTGGTGACGCGTTGCGTCCAGTACATGCCTTATAAGACTTATAACTTGGCGGCGGGTGTTCTCGGGCTGGGTTTCAGCCGTTATGTGGTTCTTACGGTTGTCGGGACGGTGGTGAGGTGCTGGTACATGGTGTACCTGGGGAATGTGGCGTCGCTGAGCACGGAGTCGCTGGTGTTCGTGGCCGTCGTTTTCCTTGTGGCGTTCTCGCTTCCCCGGGTGTTAGGCCGGAGCAGGGTCGCGGGTTAGCTGGGGTTTACTTGCCTGTGGCTTTCTTCGCCCTTATGGGTGTCCTGGTTATGTGGCCGCAGGTGTGGCACGTGGTGGCGATGTGGGGTTCTCTTCTTTGCCTGGCGCGTGTGTGGCTGTTGACCCCCTGGATGAGTATGGTGCCGCAGCTTCGGCATATGTTTCGTCTGATGTGTGTGGGGAGTTTGGTGCGTGTGCGCTGGGCTATGCGTCTGAGGAGCTGGACGTATCGGCGGCTGAGGTCCGGGTGGGTGGCGTAGGTCTCCTTCGCTCTGCTGTACAGTATCTCTATGCGCTGTTCGGCGATGCGTCTCGGGTCTTGGCGGGGCATTTTTCCTGTGGTTTGGGTGGGTGGAAGGTTTATAAGACTATAGGGTTGCTAATCTGGTCGGAGCGGGGTAGGGCAGCCAGGTTAGCCCGCGGGGCTCATAACCCCGAGGTCGGTAGTTCAAATCTACCCCCCGCTACTTTTAAATAAATTTAAATATCATGGCATTATGTTTCTATAATTTTAAACGAGAAAAGCTGTTGACCCTTAGGAGAAGGATCTGGAAGTTCAGAAGAAAAAGACCTGAACCTGCACAGACTGGAAATAAGGACAGAATTAAAGATGTCCTAGTCATTCATTGCCCGATCGAATTCGTAACGCATGATCGGGCGAGGTGGTACCCGTTGAGCTACAATCTTGAATCCTAAGCGCTTGAAGGTTGATGTGTAGCCAGTGCTCGATGCGCTAGGCGTCAAACTCGCATCAAGAGGATATGCTTCAAGTGCGGGTGCCCCAGCACGCTTAGCAACATCCAACGCCGCGGTAATTAGAGCGGACGCAATTCCCTGCCTTCGATAACCTTTTCGCACATAGAAACAAGAGAGCGACCAGACTGGCACATCGTCCACACGTTTGAGACGCCACGTCTGGTCAAGCCACGGCAAGGCATCACGTGGTGTGAGCTGGCACCAGCCCACGGCCAAATCATTTTTAAAGGCGAGTAAACCTGGAGGCGGACCTTTCATTACCAACTCATAGAAATCTGCTTTGTTCGCATCGCGTGGTCTCTTGCGATAGTCGTTTCCGATTCGCCAGTACATGCACCAGCAGCCACCAACAGCTCCATGTTCCCCGAAGAGGTCATCGAACGCGACCCAGAGGTCCGGAGTGAGGGGACGGATGACGAACGGCGTCGAGGACATCTGATCACACCTGGTAAGGCATCACACTCGCTCATGAACTTGGGAAATCGCCCTTTGATCTGAGGCGGCTCACAGTGCCTCTGATGTACGCTATTTGCCCCCTGTGGTGTATGATCTCCCCGATGAAGTCGAAGAGCTTCACCTTCCTCGAATTGGCCCCGCCCCACGTTTGAACTTGCTCATTTAGTTGTGCGTCGGTGATTTTCCCGATACTTTCGAGAACAAGCTTCTTTCCCGCGGATAGATCCGCCATGTACCTCTCGATCCTGTATCTGTGGTCCTTGTAGTCTTTAGGCCAGTCAACAGGTTCGTAGTTAGGGTCGCCACCGGCCTGCGCGATCCTTGGCAGTGTCGTGTTGCTTATCCTGCAGACGTGGTTGAGGATCATGTCTATGCTGTTTGACACTTCGGTGGGCTTGTAGCTCATCTCCGCTTCGTCGAGTCCCTTTAGGGTTTCTTCTAAGGCGTTAAAGTGATACTCCGCGAACTCCTTGAGGACCTGAGTTTTCATCGACATTAGAATCGGAGTTGAGTTGTTTTAACAATTAATAAAGTAATTGACGAGCTATAATCGATTTTCTCGATGTCTGGCGGGTGCCGTATATTCAAAGGGTTGAGGGAAGACTGCGAGAGAAACCATTACGCGTGCATTTTGAGATTTGACATTCACGTGAGTTACCTAGTCGATGAAAAGATGGAAAGCTAGTTCAAACGAAAGCAAGTCACTACCTCCCGCTACCACCTGTTTCTGTGTGCGTGCACGTGGTTATGGGCGATCCGTCGCCGCCGCCGAGGCTCATCGTTTCCCGGGCCTGTTTCGGTGATCGGAGGCTTTCCCGGGGTCCTCTGGGCGGCGACGGTGGTCCTCGATGTCCGCGGACCATCACCGTGGTGCCGGGGTTGGGAGAGAAGAATTTTGTTGAGGTCGAAGGCGAGATATTCTAGGCGTTGACTAACTAGAAGCGAGACCACGTTTTTCCTACTGAAAAGTTATACTTATATACTGTCCGGTCATTCTTTTTCATGGGAATGTTGAGGCTGAAGAGTAAGCTGGGCCCCAAGGGCCAGGCGGTGATCCCCAAGGAGATAAGGGAGATGATGGGGATCAGGCCGGGCTCCGAGGTCGTGTTCGAGGTCAGGGGCGACGAGGTCGTCGTTAAGCCGTTGCGGGATCGGAGCAGCGTCGACGAGCTGATCCGGCTGATCCCACGCGAACTGAAGCTTAGTGGCGAGGTGGACTTCAAGAAGATCATCCTGTCTGAGGTCTTGGAGCGATGGTCTACCTAGACTCTAATGTCTTTCTGTACGCGATCCTCCACGACGGTTCCTCAAACCCCAAGTCCCGAAGGGCGGCGGACATCTTGAGAGGGGTCGAGGACGGTAAGGTCAGGGGATTCAGCTCCCTCCTGACGTGGGACGAGGTGGTGTGGGTCGTGTGGAGGCTCTCCGGCTACGAGTACGCCCTGAAGGCCGGCGCCTCGATGCTGCGGATTCCGAACATGGTCTTCGTGGGCGTGGATGAGAGGGTGATCCTCAGGGCTCAGGATCTGGTTGAGAGGCACAGGCTGAGGCCGAGGGACGCGATACATGTCTCGACTGCCATGTTGGTTGGGGAGAGGGAGATGGTGAGCGACGACGCTGACTTCGACGGCGTCAAAGATGTGGAGAGAAC
>DASWLJ010000173.1:0-2501 GCA_036396185.1 Bathyarchaeia archaeon
GCAGCCGCGCTCACGGAGAGGAAGGGCACGACCTCCAAGGGCAGGCTCCAGTCTGGGAGGACGACCATTAACACGGGGATGAACAGGGCCAGTGCGGCCAGGTTCAGAAGCACCATGAAGCTCTCCTTGTCGTCAGCCCCCTTCGCCAGCAGGTTCCAGAGGGGGTGGCTCACGGCGGAGACCATCACCAGGGCGAAGGGCAGCGGCTCCACGGCGCTCACTCCACGTAGATGGGGTTGGTCCAGGCCCTGCCGCCGCGGCTGTCCGTCACCTGCACCCTGACGTAGCGCTCACCCGGCCTGAGCGAGTAGGAGGCCCCTGTGAGGGTGTCGCCTGCTGCCTTGTAGCAGACGCCCAGGCACGGGACGCTGACGAAGGCGATCTTCTCAGCGGGTGAGCATGTGACGCTGACCTCGCCGTCCCCCACCTCGACGCCTTCGATGGTGGGGCCGCTGCTGCTGTAGTAGAGGCCCATGCGTATGGCGTCCAGTATGGCCTTCTCTGACCTGTCCCTGCACCTGGCCACCACCCACCCGCCGAAGGAGTCGTCCGGCATGTGCTCCCTCTCCTTGCTGTGGGCGTCGTCCACGGCTATGGCGTTCACCCTGCGCCCCGCCGTCAGCATGTGGTCCCAGTGGGCCGCCGCGTCGCCCCTGTCGTTCAGAAGCTCGCAGACGTGGTTGTACGCCTCCACAGCGGCGAAGCCCTTGAGCGCCATCGCCTCCCCGTGGGTCAGCCCAGACCAGTACGGGTGGGCCAACGCGACGAGGCCGCCGGCGCCGTTCACGTAGTCGATGACCGCCTGCGGGCTCACGGCGGGGTCCGCCTCCTCGAATGGGGGGCCCTCGCGGATGCCCAGTGCGACCAGGTGGTACAGGGTGCCGGCGGCTGACCTGCCTGCGCTGAGCTCCTCTCCCTGGATCATGGTGAGGCCTCGGCGGCTCAGTGAGCGGGTGTCCACGTACTTTCCGTGGTCCGTTATGGCGAGGAACCCGTACCCGGCTTCCCTGTACCGTTTGGCGTGCTGCTCGGGTGTGAGGTGGCCGTCGCTGTGCACGGTGTGGGTGTGGAGGTTGCCTTTCAACCAGACGCCGGGCTCCTTGAAGGGGTTGACGTAGCTGAGGCTCATGCATAGTGTTCAGCGTACCAGCCGTTTATCGGTTGCCATCATGGTAACGTTAAATGGCTGCGGCCACACATTCAGATGGAACATGAGCGTGAGATGCTTCGTGGCCGTGGAGTGCGGCGAGGAGGAGGTGCTCAGGGGATTCAGGGACATGGAGGCGCGCCTCAGCACCGCGGGGGCAGACCTCAAGTTCGTGGAGCCCGAGAACGTCCACCTTACCCTCAAGTTCCTGGGCGAGGTACCTGAGGCGAAGGCGAGGGAGGTGGCTGAGGCCGTGACGGGGATGAGCTTCAAACCCTTCAGCTTCCTTGTGGAGGGCGTAGGCGTCTTCCCTGGCCCCAGCAGGCCCAACGTGGTGTGGGCGGGGATCACGGACGGCGTCACGGACCTGGCAGCGGTCTTCGAGGACCTGGAGGCCAGGCTGGGCAGGCTGGGCTTCGAGAGGGAGCGGCGCAGGTTCAGCCCCCACCTCACGGTCTGCAGGGTCAGGAGCGGCAGGAACAGGGCGCAGCTCGCCGCCGAGCTGACACAGCTCGAGGACATGGTTTTCGGCTCCGTAAAGGTAGATAGAGTCACGTTGAAGAGGAGTGTGCTCACCCGGCAGGGCCCCGTCTACACGAATATGGCCGAGTCGAGGAAGCAGTAGGTGAACGCTTTGAGGTGGAGTGCGCTGAGGGGGAGGGTGCTGGCCCGAGTCAAGCCCGGGGCCGATGAGGAGAAGCGGATCAGGGGCTTCGCCGAGGCCACCGTGCGCAGGGTGAACGCCCTCCTCGTGGAGTCGGGGCTTGACGCCGCGGCGGAGCTCCACGGCAGCGTCGCCCACGGCACCTGGGTGAGCGGCGAGACCGACCTGGACATATTCATAGTGTTGAGTCCGCGGTACGGCCGCGGCGACCTAGGCCGGGCGCTGGACGTGCTCAAAGTTGGGATGGACGGAGACTACGTGGAGGCGTACGCGGAGCACCCGTACCTCAGGGCCAGGCTGGACGGCTACAAGGTGGACTTCGTCCCATGCTTCAGGGTGGACCCGGCGGCCGGGATAATGTCAAGCACCGACAGGACGCCCCACCACACCGTGTACCTTGAGGGTGCGCTGGACGACGGCCTACGCGAGGAGGTCCGGCTCCTGAAGCAGTGGGCCAGGGGCGTGGGGGTCTACGGGGCCGAGATCAGGGTGGGCGGCCTTAGCGGGTACCTGTGCGAGCTCCTGGTCCTCGGGCACGGCTCGTTCATGGGGCTCATGAAGGCTGCGGCCGAGTGGAGGAGGGGCACCGTGGTGCAGGTGGGTGAACCCGCGGACGAGGACACGCTGCGCGAGAGGTTCACGGAGCCCCTGGTCGTCGTCGACCCCGTCGACCCTAGCCGCAACGTGGCG
>DASWLJ010000174.1:0-1595 GCA_036396185.1 Bathyarchaeia archaeon
ATGGAGACAGCGGCATAGTTCTCCCTGAGCAGTGTCTCCTCCTCCTCGGACCACTCCCCCTTCCGAGACATACCGAGAAGGACTCAAAAAGAGCGGATTTAACCATTTTTCAGGGCCAGTATACAATGCTAGGCCACAGTAAAACTTCATTGAACGGGAAACTCAGGCCTGCCCACGGCCACGGGGACGGCCACTCCACGTGTAAATAACACATATATACACGTGTATAACACTTACAATAGTCGGGTGAAGCGATGGATGAGAGGGAGATATACTTCACAAGGCACGCGCTGGAACGCATAGTACTGAGGGACATCTCCCCCGACGAAGCCGTCAGGGCCATACGGGAGGGCGAGCGAACCCCCGAGGGAAAGGACAAGGCCCGATACGTGCTGAGGGGCAGGAAGGAGACCCTGATCGTCATCTGCCGCGAATACCCGGAACAGGTGAGGATAATAACGGTGACCAGGAGGAGATGAAAAAATGGTTAGGTGCCACGAGCACGACACAGAGTTCGAGGAGGTGACCACCGACTTCGAGGCCGGGGGCATCATAGTCCGCGGCGTCAAGGGGCTGAGGTGCCCAGTCGGCGGAGAGGAGATATTCACCCCTGAGCAGGCCTCGGCCATCAAGGCTAAGCTCACGGCCATGATAAAACCTCTGAAGCTGCGACGCAAGATCAGCACCTCAGGCAAGAGACCCGCTCTCTACATACCCGAGGACGTGATGAGGGCTACGCAGGTGAAGCCCGGCGACACCGTTGACATTTACACCGAGGGCCGGCGCATAATCATAGAGCCAGTATCGGAGCCGGAAGACTGAATCACGTTAGGCTGTAGTACCGCTCCGAGCCCAGCGTCCTGAAGAGACTGAAAAACACAGCTTTAACCATAAAGCCCATCCAAGTATTATTGAGATAAAATGGGTATATCAGCTGGTCAAGCGTTGTCCATTAGCCAGACCAGGAGCCCCTTCTGGGCGTGCATCCTGTTCCCCGCCTGGTCGAAGACCACCGACTGAGGACTATCCATCACCTCGCTGGTGATCTCGTAGCCCCTGTGGGCCGGCAGGCAGTGCATCACTATGCAGTCGCCCTTAGCCTTCTTCACAAGCTCCGAGTTCACCTGGAAGGGCTTGAAGGCCTTCATCCGGGCCTCGTTCTCCGCCTCCATTCCTGCGCTCACCCAGACGTCCGTGTAGACGACGTCCGCATCCTTCACACCCTTGGCCGGGTCGTGGCTCACCTTCACCGTCTTACCCGTCCTCTCCTTCACCTTCTTGAGGACCCACTCCGCGGGGCTGTACTTGGGGTCGTCCGGACACACTACGGTCACGTCCAAGCCCGCCGAGCTGCACCCGATCATCGTCGAGTTGGCCGTGTTGCAGCCCCCGTCCCCCACGTAGGCGATCTTAAGACCCTTCAGCTTACCCTTGTGCTCCTTGACGGTGAGGAGGTCGGCCAAGGTCTGGCACGGGTGGTAGACCTCGGTCATCCCGTTGATGGCCGGGATGGTTGCAGCCGCGCCTATCCTCTCCATGGCCTCCTGCTTCAGCACCCTGGCCATTATGAAGTCCACGTACCTGTTCAGGTTCTT
>DASWLJ010000175.1:0-4376 GCA_036396185.1 Bathyarchaeia archaeon
GCTGTTGGTGCGGCTCGCCGCGTCGTGGATGAACATTGCCACCCCCAGGCTGTCCGTTCCCAGGGGCAGGTGGGTTCCATGCTGCTCTATGGCCCCGATGCCGACGATGACGACGGGGGCGGGTTCGTGCTCCAGCCAGTCCTCGAAGGCCGGCCTGGTGAGTTCCTGTACCCAGAACCTGCTGAGTTTACCGTTCTCAGACATGGTTCAGTGAGGGTGTGCGGGCGTATTAATAATTGTGACCGTTCCCGCCGCGGAGCCGCCCAGGACGAGCAACCATTACTCGACGGATACTACCACCAACCACCGCCGCCTATGAACCCTGAAAAAGCCTCCGAATCCTAAAACAAGCCTGAAAACGGGGAAAAGTGGCGGTGGTGAAGGTACCCCCTCCCTCCCACGTACACGCATACGCAAACAAACCCTACACGACACACCTGACCGATAAGCCTAATATGGGCTTTCTTGAAGCTTTAAAGAGGAATATTGACTGACTCATTGAAGCAGTTAATGGATGAAAAGAGCCTCAGGAAGCTCCGGGCTCTCGGTAATCCCTACGTGGAGGAGCAGCTCCAAAGGTTCGCGAAGCTCTGCAAGCCCGCCAAGGTCACCGTCCTCGACGAGTCCAAGGTGGACGTGGAGTACACCCGCAAACTGGCCCTGAGCAGCGGCGAGGAGACCCCCCTCAAGCTGAAGGGCCACACAATCCACTTCGACGGCTACTACGACCTGGCCCGCGACACCGGCTCAACGAAGGTGCTGACTCCCCCAGGCATGAGGCTGAGCAAGGGGATAAACACCATCGACCGGGAGGAGGGGCTTAGGGAGATGACGGAGCTCCTAGACGGAGCCATGGCCGGGAAGGAGATGTTGGTCAAGTTCTTCAGCCTAGGCCCGCCCGGGAGGTTCAGCCTCTGCGCCCTCCAGATAACCGACTCCACGTATGTCGCCCACAGCGAGGACCTGCTCTACAGGCAGGGGTACCTGCAGTTCAAGATGCTTGGCGGCGGCGAGAAGCTCTTCACATTCGTCCACTCCGCCGGGGAGCTGGACGAGCGTAAGGTCACCAAGAACGTCCAGAAGCGGCGTATATACATCGACGTGGTAGATGGTAAGGTCTATAGCGTCAACAACCAGTACGCCGGGAACAGCGTGGGGCTTAAGAAGCTGGCTCTACGCCTCGCCATATACAAGGCGAACCACGAGGACTGGCTCTCGGAGCACATGCTACTCATGGGGGTCCACCCGCCCGGGAAGAAGAGGGTCACATACTTCAGCGGCGCCTACCCGTCGGCGTGCGGCAAGACCAGCACAGCCATGATACCCGGCCAGAGTATCGTGGGCGACGATATCGCCTACCTCCACGTGGACGAGGACGGCAGCTGCCGCGCAGTCAACATAGAGCACGGCATCTTCGGCATCATCCAGGACGTGAACCCCGTGGACGACCCCCTCATCTACGCTGCTTTGACCTCGCCCAGGGAGCTCATATTCAGCAACATCCTCATCACGGACGGCGCCCCCTACTGGCTCGGCATGGGCAGGGACGACATCCCCGAGAAGGGAGTCAACTTCAGCGGCGAATGGTTCAAGGGCAAGAAGGACAGGGACGGCGTCGAGATACCCTACGCCCACAGCAACGCAAGGTACACCATGAGGCTCAGCGAGCTGGGTAACGTGGACCCCACGTACAACGACCCCGAGGGCGTCGTCGTGCAGGGCGTCTTCTACGGCGGCAGGGACAGCGACACCAACGTGCCCATATCCGAGGCCCTCAACTGGGACCACGGCGTCTACATGGGCGCCACACTCGAATCCGAGACCACCTCGGCCATCATCGGGAAGGCCGGCGTCCGCAGGAGCGACCCCATGGCCAACAAGGACTTCGTCGTCGTCCCCCTCAGCACCTACTTCACCAACCACTACAGGTTCGGGAGGCGGCTCAGTCACCAACCCAGGGTCTACTCCACCAACTACTTCCTCAAACACGAGGGCAAGTACACCAACACCAAGCTTGACAAGAAGATATGGGTCCTCTGGGCCGAGGGCAGGGTCAACGGCGAGTACAAGGCCCTTAAGACGCCCATAGGCTACCTGCCCCTCCACAGCGACCTCAGGAAGCTGTTCAAGACGGTCTTCAACAGGGACTACACGAAGGCCGAGTACGAGCAGCAGTTCAGCGTACGCGTCGACAAGTACCTTGAGAAGATCGCCAGGATGGAGGAGACCTTCAGGGCCGAGCCCGAGATGCCCGGGGAGTTCTGGGAGTTCCTCAACCGGCAGAAGGCGGAGCTGCAGGCGCTGAAGGCCAAGACAGGCAGCTCGGTTCTACCGCCGAGCCACTTCGCCTAAACCCCTTCTCCTCTTTGACAGCAACCATAATTAGAGGCGTCGATGGCTATTCCTATCCGAGACTGATCCATGAACAGCTTCGAGAAGAGGACACCGCGTTCAAGGGCGCTCTTCGAGAGGGCCAGTAAGGTTCTGCCGGGCGGCGTCAGCTACGGGATAAGGGCGCTGCCCCCGTACCCCTTCTACGTGAGACACGCCAAGGGCGTCAAGATACACGACGTGGACGGCAACATATACACGGACTACTGGGTGGGCCACGGGGCCCTCATACTGGGCCACAGCCCAGACCCCGTGGTGAAGGCAGTGGAGGGGCAGCTGCCCCTGGGCACCCACTACGGGTTCAGCCACGAGCACGAGGTGGAGCTGGCCGAGCGCATAGTCAAACACGTTCCGTCGGCCGAGATGGTCAGGTACTGCGCCAGCGGAACCGAGGCCAACCTCTACGGCACCAGGCTGGCCCGCGCATACACGGGAAGGATGAAGATGCTCAAGATCGAGGGCGGGTGGCACGGCGGCTACGACAGCCTCCACTGCTACGTGAGCCGCCCCTTCGGCCGTCTGGAGTCGGCTGGGCTCAACCCCAAGACAACCGAGGACACCACGGCTGTGCCCTTCAACGACCTTGATGCCGCCGAGAAGGTGGCCAGAAAAGAGAGGCCGGCCTGCGTCATACTGGAGCCCGTGATGGGCGCGGCCGGGTTCATAACCCCCGAGCCCGGGTACTTGGAGGGACTCCGCGAGCTCTGCGACGACACGGACAGCCTCCTCATATTCGACGAGGTCATCACAGGGTTCAGATTGGGTATGGGGGGCGCACAGGGCTACTACGGTGTAACCCCGGACCTGACCATCCTGGGCAAGATCATTGGCGGCGGCTTCCCGACCGGAGCCTTCTGCGGCCCCGAAGACATAATGGAGCGGGTGGACCACGTCAAGTACCCTAAGCCTGAGGAGAGGAGCGCCCACGGCGGCACATTCACGGGCAACCCCATCAGCGCCGTCGCCGGCAACGCCACAATCAAAGCGTTGGAGGATGGCAAGGTTCACAGGCACATCGACGGTCTTGGCGAGATGATGAGGAACGGCCTCACAGAGATATTCGAGCACTCTAGGATGCCCGCCTCAGTCACCGGCGTCGGTTCCACGTTCGGCATCCACTTCATGCCTGAGCGGCCTAGGAGCGCCAGCGACACGGCGCGCTGCGACCTGGACGCCACCCGCGCCTACTTCAGCCACATGCTGAGCCGAGGCATCATATACCTGAGCCCCACGGTGAGCCACAGCTGGATAAGCGGCCCCCACACGGCCGTGGACGTGGAGGAGTACCTCTTAGCCACGGAGGAGTTCGTGAAGGGCTACAGGCCCTGACCCTTCTCCACGGCCACCATGGACTCATCCAGCACCTCGACCACAGTGTCCACCTGCTCCTCCGTGATTATCAGCGGCGGAGCGATCCTCAGAGCCCTGCCCCCATAGCTCCCCATGCTCAGCACGAAGACGCCCCGCCTGAAAGCCTCGGCGCATATCCTCGAAGCCGCCTCGGGGGCCGGAGTCTTCCTCTCCCTGTCCTTCACGATCTCCACGCCTAGAAGCAGCCCCAGGCCCCGGACGTCGCCGATGAGCGGGTGCTCGTCCATGAGCTCCAGCAGCCTCGCCTTCACGTAGGCCCCCGTCTCCTCGCTGCGTTCGCACAGCCTCTCGTCCCTGATGATGTCCATGGTGGCGTGGGCCGCGGCCACGCCCAGTGGGCTGGCGCTGAAGCTCTGGGCGTGTATGGGTATGGGTTCAGGGTCCGTGGACTCCAGCAGATCGCGCCTCAGTACGCAGGCGCTGAGGGGCACGCCGCTTGCCATGGCCTTGCCTAGCAGCACTACGTCCGGCTGCACGCCCCAGTGGTCCATCCCCAGCCAGCGGCCGGTCCTGCCGAACGCCGTCTGCACCTCGTCGGCCACCAGCAGGATGCCGTGCCTGTCGCAGAGCTCCCGGAGCCCCCTGTGCCACCCCGGCGGCGGGACGTGCCACCC
>DASWLJ010000176.1:0-3836 GCA_036396185.1 Bathyarchaeia archaeon
TGCATGACGGGGCCTATAAGTAAAAGCAGCGGAGGAAGCACAAGCATGAAGATTGGAATATCAAGCATTGTGAACGGGACCCGGACATTAGTTGAGCGTGCAGATGTATGGGTAGATTTTAGGCTGCTTAGAGGCGATGAAAAGGTTCTATTTGGTGTATGGGACCGAGGCTAAGGGCTTATCCGAAACGCCTAAAAGTGCTGACGAAGTCACCCCCCTTAAGCTTTTCAGATACTAGGTTAATGATGAGTTATGAAAGTCTATGTTGTTTGCGACCTGGAGGGCGTCGCGGGGATCGTCGACTTCAAGAGGCAGTGCATGGAGGACGGCGCCTACTACCAGCAGGCGATAAGGCTGGCGACCCTTGAGCTCAACGCCCTCGTGGAGGGCGCCCTGGAGGGCGGCGCCTCCGAGGTCTACGCGTGGCCTGGCCATGGCGACTTCCCCGGCGGCATCGACGCTGAGCTGCTCCACCCCGAGTGCAGGCTGGTTATGCACGCAGGGGACGGCGGCCCCGCCGGCGTCGACGAGTCGTTCGACGCCATGATGCTCCACGGGTTTCACGGCATGGCGGGCGCGGAGAAAGGGGTCCTCTCGCACAGCTTCACGCCCTTGCTGAGGAACGTGTGGCTGAACGAGCATAGGATAGGCGAGATCGCGATGAACATGGCCGTCTTCGGGGAGCACGGCATCCCGACGGTTCTAGCCACCGGGGACGAGGCCGCGGTGGACGAGGCGAAGGTTCTCGCCCCAGGGATCGAGGGCGCGGTGGTGAAGTGGGGCCTAGAGGAGAAGTACAGGCTCGGGGCGCTCTCGGTGAGGAGAGCGGTCTCCCTCTCGCCGTCGAAGGCTAGGAGACTGGTCATGGAGAAGGCGAAAAAGGCTGTGGGGTTGATCGGCGTTGTTCAGCCCTTCAGGTTGGAGCCTCCCTACGTCATGAGGGTCGAGTACACGGAGAGTAAGTACGCCGAGGAGGCTACGAAGAACCCGGGCGTTGAGCGTGTGGACGAAGCCACAGTGACGCAGACCCGTGAAAAGCTGACGGACCTCGTCATCTAACCTGTTTCACGCGGGACCCCCAGCCCATCAGCTACGTCCCATTTATTACGCGGCTCCGCTGACAGGAGGCTGCGCGCATCAGGCGCAGGCATCGAGGGGACGGGGATGGGCGAGACGGGCATGCACACGTTTCTGAAGCAGGTAGGTAGATTATTTCTCCTCAACCAGGGGTGCCACACCGTGGAGACAGAGGTCGCGCTCAACCAGCTGGGCCTCCAGCGCCTGGACGAACTAGACAATAAGAAGATAGTGGACGTGCTGGGCGTCGGCCTCATGTACAGGCCCTACAGCTGCCTGAGGGCGCGCGAAGAAGGCTGCGAGGGCTTCAGTCTCCCCCAGCCGGACATCTACCACGTGGGGCTCAACATCCTGCGGGGGGTCGAGGTGAAGGTGAGCAGAAGCGACTTCAGGAACGGGTTCATCTGCGCCGGGTGCAACTACAACTACGTCCTCACGCCCGCGAGGCTGGTCTCACCGGGTCTCCTGCCCAGGGGCGTGGGCCTGATTGAGTTCAACAGGTACAAGTTCAGCTGCCAGTCAGCCGAGGAAGCCAGGGGACGCCCCTACAGGTTAACTGGGCTGCGCGTCGTACGCCACGCCAAGTACAGGAAGATGCCCCAGTTTCAAGTTGACCACGCGGTCGCCGCCATAGCGGAGAGGAGGCTGGCCGAGGCTCAGAGGACTGCACTGGACGACGTCCTCAGCCGTCTGGACGACCCTGAGCTTGTGTATCAGGCGCTAGTCTCCGAGGAGGCTCTCGATTCCTTTGAGCCTGTTCCTCAGGGTGACCTCTGTGGTACCCGCGGCGATGGCGATGTCCTTCTGGATTCTCTTCTCTTGATTGACGATGCACGCCTTGTACAGGGCCGCGGCCGCCATTCCACGCGGGTCCTTCCCCGTCAAGCCCTGCCTCTTATGGGCGGCCATCAGGATGTCTACGGCGCACCTCTCGGTGCGCGTGTCCAGCTTCAGCTTGGAGGCGATGCTGGGGACGAACTTGATGGGGTCGTCAACGGGCATCCTGAGGCTCAGCTCCTTCAGTATCAGCCTGTACGTGCGGGCCACCTCGGCGTGGTCCCTGGTGGATGCCTTCGACAGGTCCTTCAGGGGCCGTGGCACCTGGAGCTGCCTGCACGCCGTGTAGACGCTGGCGGCCACGAAGGCGTCGATGCTCCTCCCGCGGAGAAGGTTCTTCTTAAGGGCGCGCCTGTACACCAGGGCGGCCCTCTCCTTGACGTTCCCGGGCAGGTGGAGCTGGCCCGAGAGGCGGTCAAGCTCACCCATGGCTAGGTTCAGGTTCCTCTGCTGGGTCGTGTCCAGCTTGGCCCTGTTGTCGAACCGCCTCAGCCGGGTCATCTGTATGCGGGTCTCGTTGTCCAGTCGGTTGCCGTTGTGGTCCTTGTCGGGCCTGAAAACCGTTGAGAGCCCCTTATCGTAGAGGGTTAAAGACAGCGCGTCGCCCGCCCTGCTCCTGCTCTGGTTCTCAGCCGTGGTGAACGACCTCCACTCTGGCCCGGTGTCCACGATGCTGCTCTGGACCACGAGGCCGCAGGCTCCGCACACCTCCTCACCGGAGTCGTAGTCGATAATCATGGTGGCGCTTCCGCAGCTGGGGCAGTTTATCTTCAGTGACCTCCGAACCTAAAGCCTTGGATCAGAGTTGCACGTTGAGGACGGATTATAAGGATGCCGAGTACACCTAGTTGGTTCCAATTAATAACCCATATATACATGGGCAGGTGTGTTCATTTGTGTTCATGAGCATAGTAGACCCGTTCCCCAAGGATAAGACGGTCACTAGGACCATCCGCATCAACAAGGCGTACGATGAAGTGCTAAAGTACGAAGCGGAGCGCCACGGCGTCAGCGTCAACACGCTGGTGGACCAAGTGCTGAGACGCTACTCTCACAGCTACAGGTACTTCGACGGCCTGAGCGCGGTCACCATCAGCGGCAAGACCTTGGAGAGGCTACTGAGCAACATCCCTGTGGAGAATATGAGTGAGCTGGGCAGGGCCCTCGGGGAGGAGAGGCCCAAGAACCTGCTGCTGCTGAGGGGCCTGCCCCTCGACTACGGCTCGGTGATATGGTACTTGACCGAGCTTCTGGGCGACACAAGCAACTGGTATAGGGCCACCTACCACCACAGGGAGGAGAACGATATACTGCACCTCAGCCACAGCCTGGGGGAGGGCTGGAGCCTCTTCCTAGAGAAGTACGTGCTGGCCTTCTTCAAGGAGGTTCTGGGAGTCGCCCCCAAAACGGAGGTCCTAGGCAACTCGGTGACCTTCACCATCGACGTGTCCAAGTTAAAGAAGGGAAAATGAGGAAACAGGCGCCCCATCCACCCATTTCGTTGCTCTGAGCAGCCTGAAGGCGGAGTCTATTCGGTAGGTTTATACTTTCTAATCTCTCATTGTGATTAAAACTACAGAAAGGTGTCATGCATTGTCATTCAAGATGTCCAGAGTCGGGGAACTCAAGGAAGGAAGCTACGCCATAATCAACGATGAGCCCAGCCAGATCGTGCAGATCCAGAAGAGCAAGCCGGGTAAGCACGGGAGCGCCAAGTTCAGGTGCACCGCCATCAGCATCTTCGACGGCCGGAAGCAGAGCTTCGTCAGCAGCGTGGACGGCACGGTCCAAGTCCCGATAGTGGATAAGAGGAGTGGCCAGATCGTGAGCATGGGCCCAACCAGCTTCCAGCTCATGGACATGGAGACCTACGACATCAGGGACGTGTCGCTGCCAAGCGACGACGAGATGGCTGCGAAGCT
>DASWLJ010000177.1:0-5559 GCA_036396185.1 Bathyarchaeia archaeon
GGGCGCCGACTACGTGCCCTTCGTGATGAACGTGTCCTCGACGGATTCCGTGGTGGCCAGCCTACTCCCGGCGTCCACGATATCCCTTGAGGGCAGCATACAGTTCGTGGACACGGAGAGCCTGCCGCTGAAGGTATGGGTCACCGTCCTCGACGAGTCCAACCAGACCCTCGGCCTCCCTATGGAACCGGGGCCGAGCTCCGCCGCCACAAGCCTGCTCAGTGTCACCATGGACAGGATCGTTGTCCCCGCGGAGACGAATGTATGGTTCAGGGTGAACACCTCCATCCTGGTAGGCTCCAACGTGGAGGAGCGGAGCTTCGACACAGAGGCCGTCCTCACGGCCCCCCAGGGCGGCGTCACTCGCCTCAACGTCATGAAGTACAGTTTAGCCCTGAACCAGAGACTAACGGAGGCGTCTAGGTCTATCCTGTCCGAGGCGTTGACGGAGATGACGGGCTACGGCTTCTACATCACGAGGCAGGAGGCCGCCTACGGCACGGGGTCCATCCTCGTCGATGAGTCCCTGAGCCTCTACGTGGACGGCCTATACCCTGAGAGCTTCGACGCGCTGAAGAGGGGCTACCTAGCCTTCAGCCACGCCACAGAGGAGCTGAGAACCATGTTCAGCGACGCCCGGCTCTCCGTCTACGTCCTTATAGGGTTCCTGGCTGTGGCGTCCCTCACAGGGGGATTCCTCGTCGCCGACAATAAGCTCAGGCAGCTGGCCGTGGACGTGGCCCTGTTCTGCTTGACCTTGGTCGTCTTGTACGGCACGTACCCTGGCAGTAGGATCATCGATCCGGTGAGCTTTGCCTGGGCCGCTGCGGCCAGCTTCACGGGGTTCCTGGTGCTGGGGCAGGTTGTGCCCAGTTTCCTGAGCGTGGGCTCAGACGAAGGCAGGGTCAACACCCGTAACCTGCTGATCCCCATATTCAACATCGCCAAGAGGAGCCTCAGGAGGCGCAAGATGCGGTTCATGCTCACCCTCACATCCATAACCCTCCTCGTGATGAGCTTCGTCACCCTCACAAGCTTCTCCGAGGGCTACGGGCTTGTGGAGAGCAGGTACCAGACGGGGAGGGAGTGGACGGGCGTTTTCATCCAGGAGGGCTCCTGGACGGAAAGCGAGCCGACCTTTATACTGCTCACGGCTGTCGAGCGTGCCTGGCTCACGGGGCTGGCGGGTGTGGCGGGCATCTCAGGTAAGGCTGAGACCACTCCCCCTCAGAGAGCCTTCCTCAGGCTAAACGGGACCCCCATCATGGGGGTCATAGGCGCAGGGCCGTCAGAGTTCGACGTAGTGGCTCTGAGAGCCACGCTGTCACGCGGCGGGCTGCCCGGCAGCGGCGGAGTCCTCGTCAGCGAGTCGCTGGCTGAGCGCCTCGGGATCGATCTGGGCGACACGGTCACGCTCGGGCTCATCGACCTCAAGGTTGAAGGCCTGTTCAACGACGGGGCTCTGGCCAACCTCGATGACGTGGATGAGACGCCCTATGTCCCAAACAAGTGGGTGAACGTGAGCCCCGAGGGCGAGCCGCCCACGTGGGTTCTGGAGCCATGCGAGCCGGAGGAGACCGTCATAGTGGCGCCTGAGACCGCCCTGCTGGTGCCCACCGTGGGGGTGCAGCGTGTCGCCCTCGAACTCGAGCCCGGGGCGGACCCCGACGCGCTGGCTGAGCGGCTCGCCCTTGAGAGAGGCTACCTGTCACACTCCTCGACGGACACAACGTACACCGTGTACAGGCTGGGGAACTACTTCGAGGGCAGAGGACTGACCCTCGCGATACCGTGGGCCATCGTCGTGCTGAACGTGGTCGTGACGATGCTCAACGCTCTCTACGAGAGGAGGAAGGAGATCGAGATACTCTCGTCCGTGGGGCTTAACCCGGCCCAAGTCTCAGCCATCTTCGTCGCCGAGGCGACCATCACAGGGTTCATAGCGGGAGGGACAGGGTACCTCATAGGACTTGGCCTCTACAAGGGCATGGCTGCGCTCAACATCGGCCTCCAGGTCCACCAGAAGGTCTCGGCCATCTGGAGTTTGGCCAGCATCGCGTTAGCCATATCGGCCGTGTTAACCGGGGCCCTGGTTGCACTCAGGAACTCCGTCGTGATTACCCCCAGCCTCATGAGGAGGTGGCGCGTAGACAGGTCCAGGGGGGGCTTCCAGGAGCCCTGGAAGATCGATGTACCGATCAAGCTGAAACCAGAGGAGGTTGAGCCCTACCTGGACTTCATGTATAATGCGCTCACCGCTCTGAAGAGCCACCCTACGCAGATCACGTCATCCATTAAGAGGATGCGGGACGATGGCCCCAAGAAGATGTCATTCGTCTACAAGTCGGCTCAGGCCACCACGGGCAACTTCTACACGATGAACGAGCTGTTCATCAGGCCTCAGCCCAACGGCGAGTACACAGTGGAGCTCTACAGCATAGGCGACCACGACTGGGTCCACGTGGCGGGGAGCCTGGTGAGGCGCCTCACCATGGACTTCAGCACGGTGAACGCCGGCTAGCCTCTCTCGATCCTCTCTATCTGCCCGTCCCTCATCCACACGATCCTGTCGCTGGCCTTGATCATCTTGAGGTCGTGCGTCGCCGCCACAAGGGTGAGGCCCTTGGTCTTGTTGAGGCCGTGGAGCAGGTCTATAATCTCCATACCCGTGTTCAGGTCCAGGTTGCCGGTGGGCTCATCGGCCAGTATGATGGACGGGTCGTTGGCGAGGGCCCTGGCCAGGGCCACGCGCTGCTGCTGCCCCGCGGAAAGCTCGAAGGGCCTGTGATTGATCCTATCGCCGAGGCCGACTGACTCGAGGATGTGCTCAGCCTTCCTGAGGCCCTCGTCCCTCGGGACGCCGGCGAACACCGTGGGCAGAGCTACGTTCTCCAGCGCGGTGAGCACCTGTATCAGGTTGAAGCTCTGGAAGATGTATCCGATCTTCCTGCACCTCAGCCACGCAAGCTCGTAGGCGTCAAGCTGGGCTATGTCGACGCCGTCGATGAAGACGCTCCCCTGGGTCGGCTTATCCAAGCCGCCTATGAGGTTGAAGAGGGTGGTCTTGCCGCTGCCGCTGGGCCCCACGATGCTGACGTACTCTCCCCTCTTGATCTCTAGGTCTACCCCGTCGAGGGCTTTAACCGTCTCGTCCCCCATCTTGTAGTGTCTGACAAGGTTCCTTAGCTCGATGACGTAATCATAGCTCATACCTTAAAGCCTCCACCGGCCTCAGCTTCGATGCCCTCCAGGCCGGATATATTGTAGCCATCATGCTCAGCGCCAGCGCAAGCAGCACAGAGCCCGCGAAGAGGGTCAGCATCCGCAGAGCAGGCACCTTCAAGGCTATGTCGAAGCCTGTGCTGAACCCCGTGGAAACCACCGCTGCCGCCAGGCCCAGGATGAACCCCAGTACGCCGCCGGCCAACCCCTGGAAGCTGCTCTCCACGAGGAACAGCAGTACTATGTGCCTGTCCAGGGCTCCGAGGCACTTCATCGTACCAATCTCCTTGTACCTCTCGTAGACGGCTATCAGCATGGCGTTGGTTATACCCACGACGCTGACCACAAGCGCGACGCCGACCAGCCAGTACTGGTACGACTCCACGCTTAGCTGCGCGCCGCCCAGCCCCTCGTAGGTGTTATAGAAGGTATCTGACAGTATGAGGCTCGCGTAGAAGCTTAAACCCAGAGCTATGGACGCGATGTTGATGAGCGCCCGCCCCCACCTACGCTTTATCTGGTCGTACCCCAGCCTCGTGGCGTCTCCGAGGCTGAAGTGAACCTGCCCGATTCTGTTCTTCGTCATGGCTTCATACAGTGAGGGCTCTATTCAGATAAAAACTGTTAGCTGAGGTGCTCCTCGTCCCACTCGGCCTCGTCGAGGGTCTCGTCCTCCCACCCCATGCAGTCGTAGCACAGCTTAGCCTTTACGTCGCCGCACTCGTCGCAGAACTTGGCTTCGCACTCGACGCAGTCGTGGACAACGGGTACCTCCATTCCACATATCTCGCAGTTGGGCATCTTGAACCTGTAACACGGGGGATATCGTGTGGTTTATAAATATATTGAGGGGGCCTCACGCCACCTTTCTCAGGGTCTCCTCGCTCAGGTTTCCGCCGCTGATGACCACGCCCACCTTCCTCCCCTTGAATAGCTCGGGCCTTGTCATCAACGCGGCTGGGCCGACGGCCGCGGCGCCCTCCACGACCATGTGCTGTCTGTGAAGCATGAACCTTATGGCCTCGAGGACGGCCTCCTCCTCCACTATGATCCACAGGTCGATGAGGTCCCTGCACATCTCGAATGTGACGCTGCCCTCCTCGATGCCGCCGTGGAGCCCCTCCGCGTATGTGTCGCCGAGGGGCACGTCGTGGATGCGGCCCTCCCTGACGCACTCCCGCATGACGGGGCTGGCCGTTGTCTGGACGCCTATTACCTCCGCGTCCGTGGCAGCCTTGAACACCGAGGCCACCCCCGAGGCCAGGCCGCCGCCGCCCACGGGCACCAGGACCGCGTCGAGTCCGGGCGCGTCCTCCAGCATCTCCAGGCCCACCGTCGCCTGGCCCTTCACGATCTCAAGGTCGTTGTACGCTGACACGAAGGTCATGCCGCGCTCCCTCTCCAGGCGCCTGGCGAGGCGCTCCGAGTCCATGTACTCGCAGCCCTCCACGATGAGGTCGACGCCGTAGCCCCTGATGGCGTCGATCTTCACAGAAGGGGTGTTCTCAGGTACGACGACGGTGGCCCTGACGCCAAGCTCCCTGGCAGCGTAGCCGACGCCCTGAGCGTGGTTTCCGGATGAGGCGGTGACTACGCCCCTCCTCCGCTCCTCGTCGCTCAGGGAGAGCAGCTTGTTGGCGGCGCCCCTTATCTTGAAGCTGCCCGTCACCTGGTAGTTCTCCAGCTTGAGCCAGACCTCGCCCCCGATGAGGCCGCCCAGGGGCGCCGAGCGCTCCATGGGAGTCCGGCGCGCCCAGCCCTGGACCCGCTTACGGGCCTCGTAGACCTCGCGAAGCTTCAACATGGATCTGTATCCGCTGGACGCGTATTAATGGGGTGCGGGCGGCCCCCGGCCTCGTGCTAGCGTGGGCTCGAGCGCAAGTGTTCAGCGGACGGGCCGACTAAATCTTGTGACGCGGAGCGGAGCTCCTGACTGCAACGTGGGAGAATAATATGGGTTAATACTAACCTCTTAATAGAGGAACAGGACAATTATTCCTGAATCTTCGTGTTAAAAAAAATATTTTTCGGCCTATCGATAATAATTGTGGCGATACTCGTGTTTGGCGGGTACTACAAGGTCGATGACGATGCGGATATAACCAGTGTTTGTATCGCTTTTAATTCGGATCGAAGCGGGAACGACGACATCTACCTCATGGATGTAGAAGGCGGTAACGTCGTACGGCTCACGAAAAACGCTGACGTCGATTACTGGCCCTCATGGTCGCCGGATGGTCAAAAGGTCGCGTACACCAGCATAAGGGCCGGCAACTGCGACATCTACGTGAGTGATCTGTCCGGGACCATCCAGGTGCGTTTGACTGAAGACGCTGG
>DASWLJ010000178.1:0-1678 GCA_036396185.1 Bathyarchaeia archaeon
TCGTTTGATGTAGTAGGCCACTGCGGCCATTATGAACAGAAGACAGATTAACCCGAAGACTCTGCCTTGGATTAGGAAAGCCATTTTTAGTAGTCTCCTTTTCTCCGACAACTATTTGTTTTGTTTTAATATATAATATACACCCTAGAATAACGCTAGCACTCCAACATTTGACGCGGAAAAGCATGCACTTTTATTCGTCTCTCCCGGGAAATGGCGGCAGTAAACCTCATCTACGCAAGCGAGTAGACTTGCAGAGAATTGGACCCCAGCTTCCTCAGAAACGTGCTCAAGGCCATACTAAACGGGACGCAGACGGGGCAAGTTGACGTAGGTAAATTAAATGACGCGTTAAATGTCTCAAACGAGGCACTGGGGGAGGCGCTGATCCAGCTAAGCGAAGAGGGGTTTGTGACGGTGAGAGGAGACTCCCTGGAGCTATCAAGGGACAACCGTCTCGGCTTAGCCGTCAAGGCGATCGAGCTTGGAGCCGACTTCCAGACGGTGAGCCAGAGCCTGGGCTGGCTTGAGTTCGAGGAGCTGGCCGCCTACGTATTCGAGATGAACGGGTACAGCGTCCTCAGGAGGTTCAGGTTCCAGGCCGACGGTCGGCGCTGGGAGATGGACGTCCTGGCGCTGAGGTGGCCATACATCGTCTGCGCCGAGTGCAAGCACTGGACGAAGGGCATCGGCAACAGCACGGCCCGCGGCATCATCGAGACCCACATAGAGAAGACGGAGGTCTTCAGCAGGCGCCTGCCCGAGCTGTCCAAGAGGATCAAGGCCCAAGGTTGGGGCACAGCGACCGTGGTCCCCATAGCCCTCACCCTGTCCCCCACAGACATGAGCATCTACAGGAGGGTGCCCAGCGTCAGCATCCTGGCCCTCCCCAGCTTCCTCGACGAGTTCGGGGGCCAGCTGGAGCGGCTTATACACCACGTCGTGGAGCTACCCACGTATAGGTCCAGGCCGACTCAGACCAGGCTAAGGTGAGTTCACCTAACTTAACTAAGACCCGGTTTTTAGGCTGGCTAAAGGTAACACCTAAAAGCAGGGCTTACTGTGTTTGCCCGCATGCAGAAACAGGGGCTCGCGACCACAGCCGTGGTGGGGGGCCTGATCATCTTCGCGGTGAAGCTCTACAGTTACTTTGTCTCGGGTAGCGTGGCCCTTCTCTCTGACGCCCTGGAGTCCATCGTGAACATACTGGCGTCTCTGATGATGCTGGTTAGCGTCAGCATCTCCATGAGGCCCCCGGACGAGAACCACAGATACGGGCACCAGAAGGTGGAGAGCATCTCGTCCTTCGTTGAGGGGGCGCTGGTGCTGGTTGCCGGGCTGCTGATTGGGCGTGAAGCCGTCATGAGGTTTTTCGCGCCCGTCCTGCCCACGCAGCTGGGCTTCGCTGTGCTCCTGTCACTGGTCGCCACGGCCATGAACGGGGGGCTCTCGTGGACGCTCATGAGGAAGGCCCGGGAGACCAACTCCATGGCCCTGGAGGGCGACGCAACGCATCTGCTCTCGGACGTCGTGTCATCGCTGGGCGTGGCCGCGGGGCTGCTGGTCGCCGACAGGTTCAACGCGCCGATCCTTGACCCTGTCATGGCACTGATAGTGGCCGTCCTGGTGCTGCGCATAGGGGTGGCCCTGGTACTGAAGTCGGGCTCCGTCCTCATGG
>DASWLJ010000179.1:0-6798 GCA_036396185.1 Bathyarchaeia archaeon
TGAGCCCTTCTTCGCCTTGACCAGGTTGTAGCCTAGGAGGTGGGGCCACCGCTGGGGCAGACCCTCAACCACGGGGTGCTTTGCGACCACTTTAGGCTCCACTCCCTCGGGGCGCTCACACCTGTCGTCGGTAGCCATCATCTCCACAGGCAGAGCCTCGGCCAAGGGGCTCCTCTGGTACATGGCGGCGCCGTTGATGCCCTGGAAGCTCATGTATCCGCCAGCCATTATGAGGCCGCCTCCGCCCCTGACGTACTCCTGGATGGTCTTGAGCCGGTTAGGGGTGCGCTCCCCATGGAGCCAGGTTCTGGGGTGGAGGAGGAACGTGTCGGCCCCAACGTCGCTGAGGATCAGGCAGCCATAGCCTCTCAGCTCCTCGGCGTCGAAAGGGAACTCGCTGGACGCCACGTGGGACGGCATGTGGGTCACCTCGACGCCCTCCCGGTCCATGGCCTCCTTGAACCACTTGACGCCCGTCTCATATGTGCCGCTCACGAAGTGGTTGAAGCCCTTGACGTGGGTGGAGAGGCTCACCCAGCTCTCGCCGACGAGAAGAACACGCGTCATGGGTTATCCATGCACCGGGAGGATATAGGGGCTGTGAAGTCTGTGCCTCCTTTGACACACCATCATCTATATTGGCTGCGCCTAAGTGAAGGGTGAAGGAGCCTAGAGGATGAAGGGAGAACGTCTACTGCCAGCTGTTCTACTGCTGATCCTCGTCATATCAACGGCTTCAATGGCTGCAAGTGTTCCATATCAATTGAGATGGGGTATCTACAGGCTGGACTTGGAGACCTCGCAGATAGACCTCATCTACACCTGCGACGAGAAGTTGTCCGGCATCAGGCTGAACCCTGCAGGGGACACCCTCGTTTTCACTAAGAGGTTCGGCGATGGAGCAGACACTGATGAGGAGATATGCGTCGTGGGCGTGGACGGCTCCGGCTACTCCAGGCTCACATGTAACGAGCGTCTGGACACATACCCGGCCTGGTCCCCCGACGGAGCAAGGATCGCCTTCCTAGCCATGGGGGAGACCCTGGACATCCACGTCATGGATGTGGACGGCGGAGGAGAAGCCCTCCTCTACGACTCGGGGTACCACGACGCGGACATCCACTGGGTGGGCGACGCCATCGCGTTCACCAGGAACTTCCAGGTCTGGGTGATGGACAGCGACGGCGCGGACGCCCGCAGGGTCACGGACCCTCCGCGGGCCGGGGAGTGGGGAGCCGCCGTTCTGCCCTTCGGGGACTACGACCCCAGGATCAGCCCGGATGGTGGGAGGGTCGTCTTCGAGAGGATGATGGACGACGAGTCCCCCCACGGCAACTACGATCTGTTCGTGGTCAACGTGGACGGTACGGGGGAGACCAGGCTCACTGAGACAGGCTGGACCCAGGGCATGGCTTCATGGAGCCATGGAGGAGACAGGCTCGTGTTCGTGGTCTCCGCGGTGGGCGAGGAGGGCAGATACGACCTCTACACCGTTAGCCCCGACGGCGCAGACGTGGTGAGCCTGACCGAGGACCTCTTCCCCCCCGGGTTCCTGGCCTACCCAGCCGATTTCGCACCGGACGACTCCGCCCTGTACTTCATCGGGGAGTGGTGGGACTGGAGACTCCTGTCCACCGAGCTGAGCTGCGTCGCTGAGGATAGTCGGGTGACCCTGGGGGAGGAGTTGACAGTCTCAGGTACGCTGAGGCCCCCGGTCGAGGGCGCCGAGGTGACCTTAAGGTACACAAAGCCGGACGGCGCCACGCTGCTCAGGGTGGCGCTCACCGGCGAGGACGGCGGCTACGTGGACTCCGTGACGCCCCAGATCAAGGGAGCCTGGCAGGTGGATGCCAGCTGGGAGGGGGACCCCGGGCACGGGCAGGCCGGGAGCGCGGCAGCCGCCTTCAACGTTAGTGAGGCCCGCGGAGGGATACCGGCGCCCCCCCTCCTAGTTATGCTTGGGGGACTAGCGGTGTCTGTCGCCCTCCTGTCACACCGACCCAAACCGGGGCGCAGCTGAAGCACGTTTAACGGCTCGTCCGCTTAGTCATCTGTGTGACCCAGAACCTTTATTCGGTTCATCTCGCCTTACCTTCACGGTGAGCTGGTGGGCGGCCGCCGGGCCGACGGCCTGAGGAAACTCCATCCACCGCGCAGGGCCGCGACGCCGCGAGGCGTAGCGTGAGAACGCTGGCAACGGACAGAAACGGTACCTCCCGTGGCGCGCCGTGACTCCTTGGAGGACGAGGACGCTACGGGCGTGGGTGAGACGACCGACCCGCAGGGTGCAAGGGCGAATAGGCGCCGGGTCCCTCCTGCAGGGGGCGCGGGTAGCCCGCATAGCTGAATGCCGCCGTGAACAGAAGATGGGTTACGGCCAGCACACCAACCATTCATATTACAGTGGTTTTGTAGAACGTGATTGTTTTTTAGGTTGCGTTTAGCTAAATTATATGGTTTGCGGTTCCATCCATGACCCTACAGCTTCTTCGTGCGGCGCTTCTCGACTATCTGTCTTATGCGATTGGAGAGGGCCTGGTAGTGGCTGGGCTCGGCCTCCTTCTTGATGTAGCCGTCCATGCCTGCCTCGTACGCGGACTCGGCCACCTCGTCGCCGCCCTTCCCGGTGTAGAGGATGAAGGGGACGTCGCTCCTCTTCCTCACCCTCCGGAACAGCTCTATGCCCGTCATGCTTTCCATCTTGTAGTCGCTGACGACGATGTCGTAGCTGTTCCTACCCTGGAGCCGTATGGCCTCGTCCGGGTTGGACACGGAGTCCACGGTGACCTCCTCGTCCAGTTCCTCCAAGAACATCTTGGTGAACCTGAGCTGGTCCTCCTCGTCGTCCACGTGGAGGACCCGGATAGGCTTCCCGTTAATCACCTCTGCCTCTCCCCCCCTTCTGCGCTCCCCCAAATATCTGCCCAAAATTGATTGATGATTATAGATATATTAATTGAATATTGAACATCTCCATTATATATAGCTATTGAGAAAATATTAATTGTCCTACTAAAGCAATATTGCTACCAAAGAATAATATTTCTATATGGTAAAAACAAATTACTCATTGGAGGGCGGAAAAGGGCAGTAAATTATGTTAAGTCGCCATACGTATTTAAAACTCACTGTATATGATTTGGGTATCCTCCACACAATATGTTACTATGATGGGGCAACTGATCAGAGACTTAACATGAATGTGTAAAAAAGGGGGGAGGAAAACCCATGAGATTGAGCCAAGCACCCGCTGTTTGGCTACTATAGTCTAGCTGCCAGCGATTCTCATGAGCCGCCTAAATATTAACCGTTCAGACCCAGCCTCCTCAAACCTCTTTAAAGATCCTCATGAAGTAGAGCCGGGGCCACTGCGGACATGGGGCTTTTAGCGGGCGAGGAGCCCGTCAACCGTTACCGATCTAAGGCGAGGGAAGTGTTACTGGACCTCCTCAGACTGGTAACGTCGACCTCCGTGTTCCTCGCCGTAAACGCGCAGATGGTCGCGGCGTTCAGCTCCCTGCTGTACGGGGTCAGGGTGGAACCCAGGATACTGTTGATAGCCTTCTTCGCGACCTTCTCCGTCTACAACTTTAACAGAGCCACGGACAGGGCCGAGGACTCTATCAACAGGCCAGAGGCGGCCTCAAGGGGGATGCGTTTCTTCCTGGTGCCATCGATCACCGCCGCGGCACTGTGCCTACTGTTGAGCGCCTCGGTCGGAGCCTGGACCTTCCTAGTGATCGCCACCACGTTCATGGCTTCCATCGCCTACAGCGTCAAGCTGTTCCCCTCGATCCCCAGGCTGAAGGAGATGGTGGGCGTTAAGAGCTTCCTGGTGGCCCTCAGCTGGGCGTTTACGGGGGCGCTTCTGCCTGCCAGCGCACAGTCGGTGGACCCCGCGAAGATCGTCTTGACGTTCTCGTACATATTCATCCAGCTCCTTGTGAACACCGTTTTGTGCGATGTCTGCGACGTGGAGGGGGACGTGGCCTCGGGTGTGGGGACCCTGCCCATAGTCCTGGGGCTGAGCATGACGCGGAGCCTCCTGTTAGTGGTCAACAGCCTCATGCTGCCGTGGTTGGCCTACTGCGTGGCGCAGGGGCTGTTCCTCGAGTACATGCCGGCCCTCTTCTTCGGCTTGGTATACGGCTACCTGATCATCTGGGTCTTCTCGAGGGGGAAACGTGGGAGGCTCCTGGTGGAGTTGGCGGTGGACGGGGAGTGGATACCCCTGGTGGCCCTCATGAGGCTGCTGTGACCCGTGACGCCGGGGCTCACGCGGACGCCTTGAAAGCCGTTAAATATTGCCTAGATTGAACAATCTGGTGGGGTTTACGCCTTGAGTTCTCCCTACATTCAGCTCTTTAGATCAGAGCTCAAGCTGGACATACTTTTGAGTCTCTTGAGTGGGGAAAAGAGGCTCAGCGCCCTGCGGGAGGAGCTGGGCAGCAGCGGGTCCACGATCATTCACGCACTCAACGACCTGGAGACCATGAGGCTGGCTCAGCGGGCCGGTAAACACTACAGGCTGACTTCGCTGGGAATCATCGAGGCCCGGCTTGTCGAGGAGGTATCCTCGACCGTGGAGGTACTGGAGATGTTCCAGGACTTCTTGCTCAGGCACGACGTCACGGCCGTCCCGAGTCACCTCCTGCGTAGGATGGGGGCACTCCGGGACTCGACCCTGATACAGAACGACGCCACTGAGCTGGACAAGGTTCACCTCAACTTTAAACAGCTTCTCTTGACCTCGAGGAGGGTGAGGGGGGTGTCACCCATCTTCCACCCGGATTTCGTAGGGACTTTCCAGCTGCTGCTCAGCGAGGGGGCGACGGTTGACCTCATACTCTCACGCGAGGTCCTGGATAAGACTCTGACGCTGGCGGATAAGGGACAGATGCTGGACTACGTTGAGAGGGATAAGCTGAGGATATTCCTGGCGGACGAGCCTAGGGTTGCCTTGACCGTGACCGAGAACAGCTTCTCCATGGGCTTCTTCAGCAGGGACGGGGGGTACGACTACAGCAGGGACCTGGTGTCCAACAGCCGGAGTGCCATCGAGTGGGGCGAGGAGCTCTTCCAACACTTCCTAATAGAAGCTGAGAGGTTGGTGCTGGAGGATTTGAGTCTGTGACTGTGTGCTGGAGGTGAGTCAAACGTGAGGATCGGCGTCTGTGGCGTAGCGTGTGAGGTGTGCCCTCGCATGGGGAGAGGCGCATGCCCGAGCGGTGAGGCTGGGTGCAAGCCCAGGGAGAACCCCTTCTGCAAGGTGTCCACCTGTGCGTACAGGAAGGGTGTTGGACTGTGCTTCCAGTGCCCCGAGTTCCCCTGCGAGACAACGCGGGAGGGCCCCATCGACTACGAGTACTGTAGGTTTATTGCGGGGAAGACGGGTTGACGACGTGTACAGCGTGTGGTCGCCGCGTTAACCTGTGCGTATTACTGTGGCTGTACAGAACGTGAACGTTTTTTGGGTTGCATTTACCTAAATTATATAGTTCAGAGTTAATGCACGGTGGCGCACTTCTTCTCTTTCCTATATCTGTGAAGTAACTCGACTGCTCACTCTATATGTTGGGTTTACTTTTATTCCTGTTCTCCGGCCTCGTCGCAGACGGGTTCAGGAGCTTCTTTCCCCTGCTCCTCTTCTTAAAGGAGGCATCCTCAACCTGCTGAACAGCCCTCGTGGGCGACGTGAAAAGCTGGCCGCAGAACACGCAGGTGTACTCCTTACCCTGGTTCACCTCGTCGAAGGGAACGGGGTTGAGTTTCCCGCACCTCGGATTGGTGCACTTGACGTACTCGGTTCTCGGCATCCCCTTAATCATCGCGCCCCGTCGGGGAAATAGGTTTTGATGGGCCGAGCGCCGTGCCTTCGGTTAGAGAGCGAACTGGTCAACCAGTGCCTTGGCCGCCGCCTCGCCGCCGGACACGCCCATGGGTGCACCGTCGGCCCTCCAGCAGGCTCCGCCGTGCATGAGCCCGCCCTCGTCCACGAGCACCCCGTTCATGCCTCCGGCAACCTTGGGCACCAGGAGGACGTCGTGGCCCCTCCTCCTCAGCTCCTCCACGGTCTCGTCCCCCAGCTCGGGCTCCACGTGCAGCTTACCCTCGGGTGTGCCCTGTAGACCCATGGTCCAGACCCGCGGCGCCTCTACGGCCTGCTGGACGCTCATCCCGAAGTCGATGACGTTGACCAGGGCCTGGCAGATGGCCGGGAATATCCTGGTGCCGCCTGGGGAGCCTACGCAGAGGAAGGGCCTCTCATCCCTGAGCACTATGGTCGGGGCCATGGAGCTGAGCATCCGCTTCCCGCCGGCCACCGAGTTGGCCCCACCGGGGCGGGGGTCGAAGAGCCCCATGCAGTTGTTGAGGAGCATCCCCGTGCCGGGGGCGGTGACGCATGAGCCGAATACGGAGAAGAGGGTCTGGGTGGCGGCCACGACGTTGCCCTCGTCGTCCATCACCGAGACGTGGGTGGTGCTCTGGCTCTCGTTCTGGTACGCCGTGGGGTTTCCGAAGGCGTAGGTCTGGGCCCTGTCGCCTATCTCCCTAGCCCTCTTCTCGGCGTACGCCTTGGATGTCAGGCCCTCCACGGGCACGGGGACACTCCACGGGTCGCCCATGAACCTCTGCCTGTCGGCAAAGGCTATCTTGAGCACCTCTGCGAAAAGGTGGGTGTACTCGGGGGAGCCGAAACCCATGCCCGCTATGTCGAAGCGCTCCAGCATGTTGAGCATCTGGACTATGTGTGTGCCTCCGCTGCTCCCGGGCGCCATGCTCGCCACCCTGTACCTG
>DASWLJ010000180.1:0-8486 GCA_036396185.1 Bathyarchaeia archaeon
CAGGTACACGGAAGGTTCCTGTGAATGTCCCTGATGAGGTAGTCTTGAACGTGGCCGCATACTTGTCGTCGCTTCCAGTCTTGGTGAAGTTAAGTATCACTTCACTGTTGGCTATCTGCGAGAAGTTGTAGGCGTTGATGGTGATCCTGTCGTTGACTCCACCATATTCTGGGGTAAGCTCGATTTCAGATAGTCCCGTGACCTCGAAGTCGGCTGTAGCTGTCGTCGGAGACGGTAGGGTATTGTCAATGTCTACGTACACCTTGACCTCATATTCGGCGAGGTCAGGCACTGAGGGTACGACGAAGGATACCTTGAAGGTATCCTTTGCACCGACCTGGGCCTCTGACGTGTTGTAGCACATGTATTTGTCGTCTAACCAGATCTGCATGACGTAGTCGTCCTCGTTGAATCCTCTACCAGAGATCTCGACGACTGTGCCGACTGGACCGTCTTCCTTGTTCAATGTGATTACAGGCCCTAACGCAAACGAGTCTGTTCCGTTGTTACCCTTCGCGTCTACGACCCATATGTCATAATTTGTTGCTGCATAATCGGGTATAGTTACAAGTTTTGAGCCAGTGCCCAAGGTGTTTGTCTCCGCTGCAGTAGTTAAGACTTTTATTGTTGCTGAGTCTGCGAATGCCTTATAGTCTGCATCTAAGTTCTGCCCAACTGCAAGTACTGAGAGGAAGGTTAGCTCCCATTCTCCTGTGGCGTAGTTTATTGTTCCGTTGATAGGGTCGGCATTTGCTCCGCCAAAGGTACCGTCACCATTATCCCAGACGCCTGAAGTTATGTTCGAGAAGTGGACTGTGCCTGGTAGTACCGGCTCTTCATCAAGGGTACCTGAGTATTCAGAGAGTGCACCATCACCTTCAACTGCATCTGCATCATTCTGAGAAAGTGCATCTGTGCTGCTAAACGATATTCCAACATCAGTTTCGTCAGCTAAACCGTAGTAGGTCACTGTGATCTTGTCGCCATCGAGACCCGAGTCTGAAGACAAGGACACCTTCGGAATTACGACGAATTCAGCATCGTCAGTCAGAAGAGTCTGCGAGTCCTCAACCCAGATAAAGTGTACTCCAGCGACGGCCTCAGGAACCTTGAACCAGACCTCGTATGAACCGCTGGACTTTGCCTTGGAGCTGTTCAGGAGGCCCGCTTCGCCGTCCCAAGCCTGCACAAGATCCCAGTAGAGTTTGACTGTCTTACCAGCCACAACTCCCGCACCAATGACCTTGATCGTAGATCCTTTGTCATCGGTACCAGGTGTAATGCTTGTAATGGCTATTGCTGCCTGGACCTGTATAACAGGCACAAGAGCAATCAACATTGTTGTCAATACTAGTAGCGTAATCGCTTTCTTACTATTCATTTTTCTTTTCACCTTTTTCATCGTGAAAAGGGAGGCCAATTACCATGAAAGATAACTAAACCCACCCTTATTCGACGATCAGGACTCAAAACAAGTGCTCAATACTTAAAGGTATGTCTACAGACACCGTGTTAATGTATACAGAAATGAGACAAAAATAAGGAAAAATATTGTATGTTACCCAAATGAAGCACTAATCTATAATCTTGAGAAAGGTCTTAGACAAGATAAAGAGAGAATCAGAACCATTTCAAATAACAGTAAAATTCATTTATATTACAAAAAATAACTTTACACGCGCATCTATTTTATTTGTTTTAATCAACTCAGTTTCCCCAGAAATTTCAAGGACACTAGACCCCTCAGGACGTCACGGTCGTTCTCTACGAAGCCGAACTCCTCCATGAGCCCCCTGATATAACTCACAAGCAACTCAGTGAACTCGGTTGACATCCCAAAGGAGACGCAACGCATGGAGACCATCACGTCCTGCTGGGTGATCTCGCACTCATCCAAGTTCCAAGACACAAGCAGGTCCTTCTCAAGAAAATCAAGAACATGGTCCTTACTAAGCTTCGCCTTGAGGTACGCCCCATACCATTTCCCGTGTTCGTACCAGATGCGGTGAAGCTCACCGCCGTCGCTCTCAACGAGTTTCTGAAGGATGTCCTTGAACACGGTTCTGGTGATCTGGATGTTCCCTGCACCCCTCTGGATGTCGGTGAGGTGGAAGAGGTCCACAGCCTCCTTGAGGTCAGACCCCATTTCCTGTATCCTCATGGCCTGGGTTAGCGCCTCCACCGCGAAGTCTGTGACACTGTACCCGAGACGCGCGGTCAACAGCCTGAGCTGATTAGCCAGCTCCCGGGGTACCACTATGAACTTTGTGTCATCTAACAGCTCCTCAACCATATCCTCACCTCGTAAGTTGGAGCTTCACCATACCCTTCCTAAGCTCCCTGTCCTTGAGCTTGTACCCCAGGACCTTCAGAAGCTCCTCGATCATCAGGCTGAACAGCTCCGTGTAGCCGGGGGTCAGCTTCTCGCCGATGAAGCTCAGAGTCATGTCCCGGCTGTTGTGCTCTATGCTGTACTCAGCGTTGCCCAGGCAGAAGAGCTCCATGGCCTCCCTGAACGCCTCCAGAGGGTTCTCGTGCTTCGCCTGGAAGTACTTACCGTACCAGTTGCCCATCTCCCGCCATATCTCAGCAGTCTTCTCTTTATTCTCCTCGTAGGCCTCGTCAACGATCCTGTAGAGTAGCTGCTCGATGGTGAATGTGAACCCTATCTCCCTGGCCCGCTCCAGCATCCAGCGCTCGTCCACAACCTGGCGGAGGCTGAGACCCATGCCCTCGACGCGGAGAGCCTGCTCCAGGATGTCGTTCACCGTCTGGTAGACGGTCATGTCCTTCCTCTTGGCGAGGTCGGCGATGAGGTTGGCGATGTCCTCCTGGGCTGCCAGCATCTTGCGTCTGGAACTACTCAATTACAGTGGCCTCCCTCACCCTCGGAGCGTTCACATTTTGATCGGTGATGTGCAATATAAGTCTGAAGGATTGTATAACTCCACGTTTTAGAACGGTTGTTCGAAAACATTGAACAGAATCAATGGGATAAGTCAGCGGTAGCCCACTCTTTAATGCCTTTAACCATGATGAGCCTACGGGTTTCTTAACAGACCCACAATAATTTTGTAAAAGTCCTTTATGTCTGGGTCCCTCAACCCAATGTTCACGTTGAAACTGTAGAAGCCCTTCTTCGTGTGGCCGAGCCTGCCCATCCCATGATCCGAGATAATTAACACTACGTCGTCTTCACGCAGCCTCTCTTTAACCCTCTTAGTCAACAGATCCATCTCCGCGTACAGGGTAGCCAACTTATCTGTCCCCCAGAAGGCGTGGCCGAAAAGATCCGTGATGTGGAAATGTATCATCAGAAGCCTCCAATCCTCATCCAGCGCCTTGAAAAGGGTCTGAATTTCTTCATTGAATCTGTCTCTGACCCTCTTCTCGAAGGCTTCCCTAAGCTCTGGATCCTGTCTGGCTCTAATGACGTCCCCCACAGGGTATATCTGGTGCAGATTCTTGTTGTAGACGGGGACGCCCAGCGCGATACTCGGTTTAATGACCTCAAAGAAGGTGTCGACTTTAATGTTCTTGCGGCTGGGAAAGGAAGCTTCAACCCCAAGGGTCTTCCTCACGCCGTATCCTATCTTTAATTTTCGGAGCAACTGGTGTACTTTCTTGTATTTTCTTAAGGCGCTTCTGAACCCATCTATCTGATTGTTCCAGACTTCGGGCATGTCCACACCGTGGACGGAGGGGTCCACACCTGTGATGAAGCTAGTCCAGACAATGGGAGTTGAGGGATCGTCTATACCCCCAACGATGGGTACGCTGACCTGACCGTGCTCCTTCTGCATGATGTTCCTTAAATTCAGTTCATTGACCAGGTCGGGGTCCAGACCGTCGTAGGCAAGAATGAGAGTCCTCAACGCCACCTCTCCGCTGTGCAATGATCATGCTCCATGCCTGAATACCCTTTCGATATACTAATAAAAAATTCACGAATATAAGATGAGTCAACTAAGTTGACATAAATGCAAAGGATTGTTGTGCTTGATAACAATGTAAAATTATAGTATGTTTGAACCATGTGGAGACAATTATTTAGCTAACAGCTACACATTCTCGTTTATGGTTATTCACTCTCTCAAGCTGACGACCCTGGCAGACAACATGGTTTACATGGCTGGGCTCCACGGCCAGTGGGGCCTCAGCTTCCTCCTGGAACTGGAGGACCGTAAAGGAAGGCACAGGAAGGTGCTGCTGGACACGGGCAACGACAGGGAGCCGCTCCTCCACAACATCAAGGAGCTGAAGGTGGACCTGAGCGACCTGGACGCCGTGGTGCTGAGCCACGGCCACAGCGACCACACAGTAGCCACAGTGGAGATCATGAGGGCCTCGGGGGGTTGCCCCGTCTACGCGCACCCTCACTGCTTCCTCCCGAGGCACAACGTGAGCAGGGAGGGTAAGAGGACGAGGGCCGGTGTCCCTGAGGGCCAGGGCGTGAGCCAGATCGAGGCAGCGGGGGGCGAGGTCAAGTTGTCCACGGGGCCCGTGGAGGTTGTGCCTGGGCTATGGACGACGGGGCAGGTGCCAAGGGTCTCGGGCTTCGAGGATGTCCCCCCGCCGCGGGAAGGCGCCAGGAGGCTCGTGGAGGTGGAGGGCGTCGAGGTCGACGACATGATCCTCTGCGACATGGCCCTCTGGGCGCAAGTGGAGGGCCTCGGCCCCTGGGTCATAACGGGGTGCGCTCACAGCGGCCCCGTGAACACCCTGACCCGCGTCAGGGAGCTGGGCGGCTTCAAGGACATCTACGCCCTCGTGGGCGGCACGCACCTGGTGTCCAGGCCGGACGAGTACATCGACCGAACCGCCGACGCCCTGGAGGGGTTCGGGCTGAGGCTTCTCTCGCCCTGCCACTGCACAGGCTTCAAGGCCTCGGCAATGCTCTGGGGCAGGTTCAGGGAGGCGTTCGTGCTGAACTACTGCGGCAGGGTCATAAAGGCGGGGGAGACACCGAGGAACCCGGTACCCTGAGCTACCACGGGTTCTTCTTCAGCCTGAGGACCCAGGCCACCACGTTCACAAGGTAGTGGATGGGAAGTGTGACCAGTAGGATCGCCGCCACCTGTTCCCAAGGCGTCAACTGGGCCGGGTAGCTGAGGGCCACGGCTAGAACGATGAAGTCTAGCTGGTCGGAGAGCAACAGGCTTCCCCCTGGCTGGATGTCCACACGCCTCTTATAGAAGCTGCCCACCAGGTCGCCGCCTATGGCCCCCAGCGCCTGGAGACAGCCGCCCAGAAGGTTACCCTGTGCTATGCCTACGATGAGGCCGGCTAGGAACCCGAGCGCGGCTCCCTTTACCGTCTTGTGGCTGCCTAGAAGCGGCTTACCGTCCCTCCAGAGGCGTCCCCCGTCCAGGGGCTTGCCGCCGCCCAGGACAACCGGGCTCGCGTTCGCCACGTATGCCGGGAGGTAGGTGTATATGGCGAGGAGGATTGTCATGAGCATCACGCGGCGGCCTCCGTTACACCCGTCACTCCCAGTGCCATGTAGACGGTGCCATGCATTTCCCGGGGCTTCTCGAGGGTGACCTGCCTGACGCCGGGCCTGGGGGTATTCTCCAGCTTCAACACGAGGCTGCCCCAGTAGCCCAGGAGCCTCGGGGCCACGGGCTCCACCTGCTGGGTGTCGAGTATGCTTCTGACCTGGCCCGTCAGTATGAAGGTGGCCCCCCTGCTCCTAGCCATCTCGGTTATGTACCCCAACTGACGGTTAAGCTCTTTGTTTGCCCTGTAGGTCTGCTCCTCGTCGGAGACCTCGCTCCTGTAGAGGCCGGTCACACTGTCCAGCACCACCAGGTCGAGGGGGTCCAGGGTGGGCAGGTTCTCCAGGGTCTCCTCCTGCTCCGCGAAGCTCCGGGGGATGTGGAGGTGAAGCCTCCTGAGGAGACCCAGCCCCCTGGACTGAGCCACCTGTGTTAACCTGCCGACATTTAGCTTGTTGTCGGAGTCCACGATGTAGACGTTGGCCGCCCGGTGCTCGCCCAGGTGGTTCAGGGCCGCGGTGAGGCACAACGTGGTCTTCCCTGTGGCGGCCTCACCGTAGACGACGTTGACGGCGCCCGGGGTGAAGCCTCCGCCCATGAGGGCGTCCAGCGGCCCTACTCCCGTCCGCACCCTGGGGGCTCTAGGCGCTGCCATGGCGTTCAACCCGTGACTTCTGAGGCTTCGAGGACTCTGTCCCCCTGCTCTCTGATTAAGGCTTCCGTGATGCTCCTCCTCACGTTGGTCGTGGCCCCTATCCCTGTCACGCAAGCCGCGCCTGCCGCCTGAGCCTCCATGAGTACACCCAGGATTACGTCCGCGTCGGCCTCCCCCAGGCCACTTAGGCTTAGACCGCGCCGGCTCACTGACTCTATGAGGCCCGCGCATAGGGCGTCCCCTGCACCAGTCTGGTCCACGGCTCGAACGGTGAACGCCGGCATCCTTATCCTACTCTCTCCGAGCGACGCGTTGAGCCCGCGTTCACCGTCCGATATGAGTACTAGGGGAACCTCGTTCTTCGCCAACACGTTCAGCGCTTCGCGGACGCGCTTACTTGAGGTCAGCTGCATGGCCTCGTGGAGGTTGAGGTGAATACAGTCCATGTGCCTGTAGGCTCCATTCAGGTGGCTCCAGCCACCTGTGGGGGGGATGACGTCCACGAGCGTGGCCGCGCCCAGGCTCTTGGAGTAGGCGAGAACCTGGCCGAGCTGCTGGTCCACGTACCTCAGGCCGCCCACGGTCCCCTGGTATAAGACGCCCGGCCTCAGCTCCTCCACCAGCGCCATAACGTGCCGCGGCTCCAGGAGTGTGTTGGCTGTGAGCTCGGCTATGAATCTGCGGTCCTCGCCCTCCACGATGAGGGCCACGTTCTTGGCGGTCGGAACGCCGGCGGCCACCTGTGGGTGGGCCGTGACCCCGCTTCTGGTCAACTCTTTTACTATGTACTCCCCGAGGACGTCGTCCCCCAGGCACCCGGTCGAGTGGACGCTGCTCTGCCCCAGCTGGGCCAGGTCTATGGCGACGTTGGCGCTGTGGCCTCCCGGCGAGAGGTGTATGCCCTTGGGCGCGTAGGTCAGGCTGCCGGGCGGCCCTATCCCCGGTAAGCCCGGCACCAGTATGTCGGCTAGATAGCTTCCGCTGCAGAGGACGCGCATAATCTAGCGTAGGATGCACTACGTTATGGTTTTTTCCAAGCCAACTTGAGACGCAGGGTCACCCGGGGTGATCCCAGTCTTCTCCGGGGGCGTTATAATTCTGGGTAACCGGCAACATCTGTCTCAAACGTGGTTGAAACGTAGAAAGAGGGTCACGTTGGCTGCACAGCTATCTATCCGGGTATCTCTTTCCCGCAGCCCGTGCAGTACAGGGAGTCGCCCGGGTTCTTCTTGCCGCACTTGGGGCAGTACACGGGTTCCAAGTTTCTGGTTCTTGGGCCCCTTGCCTTCTCCACCTCCAACCCCACCTCGTCCGCGACTGTCTGCAGCCCCTTCTTGGCCGCCTGGAAGGCGTCGTCCATGAGCTTCGTGGCGTTGTTGAGGGCCTTCTCCATGTCCCTCTCCCAGTCCGGCCTGGGCGCGACCGGGGTCTTCACTCCTTCGCGTTCCCCTTTCTCTGTCCTGAGACCGCACTTGGGGCAGAAGTTGGCCTCCTTGGCCAGCTCGTCCCCACATCCTCTGCATTTAACCATGATCAAGCCTATTTCGCTAGCGATATAATTGTGTTTTGGTGGCCTACCACTGCTTCAGGGACACCCTGGCGTCGTGGATGATGGCCCACACGTATGTGGGGCCCCGCACAGTTGATGCCAACTCGCTTGGCCCCGCAACTGGGGCTACCTCGTACGCCTTCAATAGATCCGATTTATTTACAGTGTAGTTGACGCGGTTTACGCGTATCTTGTCCGCGTCGACTGTGTAGGTGAACCGGAGACCCGTCTTGGTGAAGAATACCTCCCCTGAGCGGGTGATTACCCTCTTCCACACTTCATCGAAAGCGGGCTTAGGGTTCATGTCTAGCTATTGTCTTATCGATGAATTTCAATAAGCTTTGTGATCAGGCAGCCGCATAGATGGAGTAGCACCTATCTCACTTGAGGCCCAGCGACGGTACGCACGGGGTGTCAGCGGTCTACACTAGGTACCCGAGGTCTCTCAGGTATCGGCGGACGGCCGATTTGACGAAGTCAGGGATGCTGGTGTATCCGTGGTTCCCGCTCTCAATGACCTCCTCTATCTTCTGGGCCAGGCTCTCAGGTAGGTTTACTGTGTGGTACTTGTACTTTCTCTCAGGCATCCTAAGAAAATTAACCGCATTTTACTTTAAAAACCTTGTTTTTTTTAGAATAAAAACATTTTTTTTACCTAATGTTAAACCGGCCTTATCCCTGTATACCCCTTTTGGCAGCCGGGGCACTGTGCTTGGTGTGATGTGAATAGTAAAAAGGGCTCGGGATCTATGAGGGAGAGGGAGCTTTCACCCGTAGAGAACGC
>DASWLJ010000181.1:0-7159 GCA_036396185.1 Bathyarchaeia archaeon
GTGCTCCACGGAGTCACCAGGGACCAGTTCATGGCGCGGCACAAGGCCAACCACATACAGGTGGTATACGCTCCGGACGCCGGGACCGCCGACAGGGCTCTGGCGGCCAAGGCCGCCATGTTCCACGAGCTGGGCGTCAAGGTCCACGTCTGCGGCGACGTTAAGGTGGGGTAGGCCCTTGACCCACGTCATAGCCGTGGACCTGGGGGCCGCCTCCGGGAGGGTAATGAAGGTCTCCTTCGACGGGGAGGCCTTCACCCTCGAGGAGGCCCACAGGTTCAGCAACGTGCCTGTGAGGAGAGGAAAGCACCTACACTGGAACGTTCAGCGGCTGTGGCGTGAGACGGTGAGAGGCGTGGAGAAGGCTAGGGAGGGCGCCCTCAGCGTCGGCGTGGACACGTGGGGCGTGGACTACGGGCTTCTGGACGCGGAGGGCAACCTGCTGGGGGACCCATACCACTACAGGGACCCGAGGACGCGGGGCCTCATGGAGTGGGTCTTCAAACGTATGCCCAGGAGGGAGATATTTCAGCGCACGGGCGTCCAGTTCCTTGAACTCAACACGCTATACCAGCTGGCCAGCATGGTGAGGAAGAGGCACAGGGCCATGAGGGACGCCGACACCTACCTCGGGCTCCCGGACCTGTTCAACCACTGGCTGACGGGCCTGACGAGGGCCGAGTTCACGCACGCCACCACAACCCAGCTGTACAACCCGCTGAAGGGGGCGTGGGACCAGGAGATCATCGAGGCCGTGAAGCTGCCGGGCCACATCTTCCCCGAGATCGTGCACCCATCGGAGGTCGTGGGCTACAGCGGCCAGACACCCGTCGTTGCTCCGGCGTGCCACGACACGGGGAGCGCCGTCGCCGCGGCGCCTTCTAAGGAGAAGGGGTTCGCGTACATCAGCAGCGGCACCTGGAGCCTCATGGGCACAGAGGTGGAGAGACCCCACATCGACGAGGCCGCGTACAGGCTTAACTTCACCAACGAGGGCGGGGTGGCGGGCACGTTCAGGCTGCTGAAGAACCTGCCGGGCCTGTGGTTCGAGCAGGAGCTACTCAGGGAGTGGAGGGGAAAGGGAGCCGAGCCGGGTTACCCTGAACTCTACGAGGCGTCCGAGAAGAGCCCCTCATTCAGGTCGCTGATTGACCCGGGGGACCCCCGGTTCGTGGAGCCGGGTGAGATGACCCCTAGGATTATCGAGTACTGCGCGGAGACGGGCCAGCCCAAGCCCATGTCCATCGGGGAGCACATGAGGTGCGTCTACGAGAGCCTGGCACTCAACTACAGGCACACGCTGAGGCAGCTGGAGGAGGTGACCGGGGCCAGGTACAGGGCGCTGCACGTGATCGGCGGGGGCTCCCTGAACAGGGTTCTGAACCAGATGACGGCCGACGCGACGGGGCTGAGGGTCTTCGCTGGGCCTGTGGAGGCGGCGTCGCTGGGCAACGCGGCTGTCCAGTTCATGGCCCACGGCGAGGTGGAGGACATATGGGAGGCGCGGAGGCTCATCTCCGAGACCTACGTGACCGGCATATTTCTGCCCCTGAGCCCCGAGCCGTGGGAAGAGCCTTATCAGAGGTTCAGGCGGCTATTGGAGGGGGAGGAGAAATGATCATCGGGCTCATAGCTGACACCCACGACAACATATACGCCATAGACAAGGCTGTTAAGATGTTCAACGAGGAGCGAATCAAGCTCGTCCTGCACGCCGGCGACTACATCGCCCCGTTCACGGCCAAGCACTTCAAGCCCCTGGAGGCCCATCTCGTGGGCGTCTACGGCAACAACTGCGCCGAGAGGGACACCCTGAAGAAGGTCTACGGGGAGATAGGGGCAGAGATCAGGGGATTCTTCGCGGAGGTGGAGGTAGACGGTATGAGGGTAGCCCTCATCCACGGCCACAGGCAGGAGGACGTGGACAAGGCATACGGCGGCGGCTACGACGCGGTAATCAGGGGACACACCCATAAGGCTGGCATAGGGAACGAGAAAGGGGTATTGGTGGTCAACCCGGGTGAGGCCTGCGGCTACGTCACGGGCCGAAGCACCTTAGCCTTCCTGGACACCGAGCGGAGGATGGCCTGGCTCGCCGACCTAGACTAGGCGACGCCGCAGAAGGACTTCAAGGCGTATTCCTGAACTCTAGCCGCGTCAACCACCGACCTCATGTTCACCCACTCCTCCTTCGCGTGGGCCCCGTCCCCTGACGGCCCGTAGCTGACGGCGGGCACGCCCTTCTCAGTCATTATCTGGGTGTCCAGCCACCCTGAGCCGCCGATGAACATGGGCTCGCGGCCCAGCGCCTTAGCGGAGGCCTCCACAAGCGCCCTGCATATGGCCTCGTCTGGGCTTACCTCCATGGGGGCTCTGTAGAAGGTCACCGTGTGCTCTGCACTGAACTTGGGGTCGCTCTCCCCGATGGAGCGGAGCATGGCCGTCATCTCCATCTCCACGGTTTCACGGGTCTCCCCGGGGATGAGGCGCCTCTCCAGCTGGAGTTTACATGAGGCCGGGTATGTGCTGAGCTCGCTTCCCCCCGTTATTGTGCTGGCGTGGACGCTCCCCGGGCCCACCAACGGGTGCATGTCCTTCTGGAGGCTCCTCTGAAGGGCTTCGATGCCTGTGAGGACGCGGCCCATCTTGGCTATGGCGTCCACGCCCACATTGAAGCTGCTGCCGTGGGCGGCCACGCCGCGGGACTCTATGTCCACCCACGCGAAGCCCTTGTGGGCCACCAGGACGTTGCCGCCTGTGGGCTCGCCCACGATGGCCGCGTCGGCGGTGTACTCCTCCATCAGCCTCTCGGTTCCTATGCTGGCGTACTCCTCGTCGCAGACCGCGGCCAGCACCACGTCGCCCCTGAGCCTTGCCCCCGAGTCGACTACGGTCTTCACGGCAGCCATGCTCGCCGCCAGGCCACCCTTCATGTCGAAGGAGCCTCTGCCGTACATGCGGCCGCCCTTAACTAACGGGTTGAACGGGTCGCCCTCGTAGTAGTCCACGCCCACGGTGTCCGTGTGGCCGTTCAGTATCAGGCTCCTGCCCCCGCCCTCCCCCCTCAGGACACCGACGACGTTGGAGCGGCCAGGCTCAACGTCATACAGGCGTGTCTCCAAGCCTAGCCCCTCCATCCACCCGCGGATGTAGCCAGCGACCTCGGCCTCCCCAGCGGCCCCAGGGACCAGAGACGGGTTCACCGAGTCGATCCTTACAAGTTCACTTAGAAGCTTCTTCAGTGCACCTTCGTCAATGCGCGAACCGGACATGACGCCACCTAAAGCCAAGGAACCCCGCTCAGGGTAAAAAAGGATCGATGGCAGCCCAAGCAGTATTAAATACATTAACGCTTTTGCATATTTGCTGTACATTAGTTTTTTAAACACAGACAATATGTTCCTACGATACCACAGTATTAGGAAAAAAGATAGTGCCGTCGACGCTCCGCGAAGTATTCTCCAACAAGAATATTGTGGCTTTGTCCTCCACCAACATGCTCTACCAGATATTTGAGGGGCTCTGGGAACTCTGGTGGAGCCTCTACCTCATCGAGGAGCTAAACACGCCGGTGATCATCGTAGGCATGCTGGCCACGATCCAAAGCACAAGCAGCGTCCTGTTCCAGCTGCCGGGCGGAATGCTCGCCGACAGAATAGGGCGCAAGAAGGTCATCGTGTACGGTACGGCGCTGAGAGTGATAGCCCCCCTATTCATGTTCACGGCTACAAGTTGGCACGGGGTTGTACCCGGCATCATCCTGTACTCGGTGGCTGGCCTCTACAACCCTGCCTTCAACGCCATAATCGCCGAGAGCCTACCCCAGGGCAGGAGGGGCACCGCCTTCGGCGCCTACAGGTTCATAACCAGCATACCGGCCATCTTCATGCCCGTGGTGAGCGGCTACTACCTAGACCTCATGGGCATAGGCAGCGGGGTCAGGGTGGGTCTCATGATGTTCACCGTCGCCGCGGGAATCGCAGCCTTGGTGAGGCAGCTGGTCCTCAAGGAGACCTTGGGCGTGGATAAGGGAGACGATGCTAGAGTGAACCAGACCTGGAAGGGGTTCGTCGAGTCCTTCATGAGGCAGCCTAAAACCATTTGGGCGATGCTGGCGGTCGCCGTGGTGAGCGGCTTCGCCACCACCATGACATGGTCCTTCTTGGCGCCATACGCGTACAACGTTGTAGGTCTATCGACGACCCAGTACGGGCTCCTTCAGAGCGTGGCTATGGCCATCAGCGTGCCCCTGTACCTGGTGAGCGGCATGATCGCGGACAGGTACGGGCGTGTCCCCTGTATTTTGATATCCCGGGCTCTAGGCCCGTTCGACAGCTTAAGCCTCTTCCTCTTCAGGGACTACAGCCACCTATTAGGCGCGTACTCCGTGATCGGTGTGGCGCAGGGCCTGGGAGGGGGCAGGATAAGGTCCGGGGGCAACACCGGTGACCCTGCGTGGCAGGCGCTGATCGCTGACCTGGTCCCGTCTAGGGACCGGGGTAAGGTGATGGGCTTCATGGGAACAGTAACGGGTCTCCTGAGTCTGCCCGGCTCCATGATTGGCGGGTACATCTATTCGGCGAACCCGGGCATGCTCCTACTGGCTGGGTCCATTCTGGAGGCTATTCAGGTGCCCATCATCCTGTTATTCGTGAAGGATGTGAAAGAGAAGCAGCTCTAAGGCTGAGTACCACCCATATGCTTCAATATATGCATATTCGTTCTTAAAACGCGTTTATATTCAGGGGTTTTATACGTTTTTTAAGTGAAAAAGATCAATGAAGACCACCCTCAAGCCCACCCTCAACCTGTTAGACGCTGTTCTGATAAACATTGGAGCCATCATAGGCGCAGGGATATTCATCGTAACGGGGATAACGGCGGGATTCGCCGGCTCCTCCATGATCTTATCAATGCTGATCGCGGCCTTAACCGCCTCATTCACTGCCCTCAGCTTCGCCTCACTCACGTCGTGGCTGCCCACGGAGGGCAGCGTCTACGAGTACGGCTACAGGCTGATCTCGCCTGCGGCCGGCTTCCTGGGCGGCTGGATGTGGCTGGTGTCAAACATTCTAACCGGATCGGCCGTGAGCCTGGGCTTCGCCCACTACCTCAACGTCGTGCTCGATGTACCGCTTAAGGTGCTGGCCACTCTGCTCTGCGTCGCCTTCACAGTCATCAACTACTACGGGATCAGGCACTCGGCCCAGATCAACAACCTGATAGTGTCCCTGAAATTATTGATCCTGGTCTTCTTTATCGCCCTCGGGTTCCTCCACTTCGACGCCGGAAACGTGCTCCCGTTCACCCCAACCAGCGGGGTCCTCTACGGAGCCTACTACATCTTCTTCGCGTACGGGGGCTTCGCAAGGGTCGCCATGGTCGCCGAGGAGGTTAAAGAACCCGAGAGAAACATCCCCAAAGCCATCCTCATCTCCATCGGGGTCTCAACCATCATCTACTTGTTGGTTGGAGTAGTGGCCCTGGGTCTAGTCGGTGCGGACCGGCTGTCGGCGTCGGGGGCGCCGCTGAGCGAGGCGATCAGCGTAACCAACAACAGCCTGGCCGTGGCCATCGTCTCCACGGGGGGAATGCTCGCGACGGCGAGCGTCTTACTCACAACCATACTCGGGGTCTCGCGGCTCACATTCTCCATGTCGAGAAAAGGAGACCTCCCATTAATTCTGAGCAAACTACACGCCAGATATAATTCACCCTATGTCTCGATAATAGCCGTAGGATTCGCCATGTCGGCGTTCATCCTATTCTTTGACCTGACGAAAATACTGACAATGAGCACGTTCGCCATGCTATTCTATTATATGATTGGTAACGTGTCAGCACTACGATTAAGGGACATCCATTTACCAAGATACATACCAGTTATTGGGCTCCTAACTTGTCTCATCCTTCTATCGTTCTCTCTGTTCATCTCTTTTAACTCATTCATCATTGGATCAGTTATCTTGATGTTGGGCGCAGTTTACTTCAAACTCTTCATACACAATAAAGATCAGGCCCAAATCACCAGTGTTTGAGGTCATGGGGCTAGAGCTCAGGCGCCCACAGTAGAAGCCACATTCATCTCAAGAAGCCTCAGTATGAGTTCCTCACCTACCACCGAAACCAACGCGCCTGACACACAATTAAGTAAATACAACTACATCGAACTCTAAAACAATACATCCCACAATTACAGAGACCGCAAAACTAGCATAATCCCCACATATAACAGCTAAAAACAGATATAACCAAACAAAAACAATATAAAACTAACCCAAAAAAAATGCACGTTCTGTACAGCCACTGTAATCTCAGGAAATAAAGATGAGGGCTAGGCCCTCACCCAACCCGGGTACACCGGGTGCTTACAGCAGATGGCCTCCACCAAGTAGGGCTTACCCTTGGCGTTGGCCTTCAGAGCCCTCTTCAACGCTGGGCCCACCTCGTCAGGGTCATCAACCCGCTCCGCCGCCATCCCCAGAGCCTCAGCCACCTTAGCGGAGCTCTGGACGCTGCTGCTCGTAAGCTCATACGTGTACGGGCTGTGGCCGGCTCCCCAGAACCCTGGGCCGTAGCCGCCGAACCCGTCGTTGTTGACGTGAACCGTGGTGACACCCATCCCGTACCTGATCATGGTCTCCCAGTTACCCATCTGGTAGCCCACGCCGGCGTCCCCCGTCACACTCACGACCTGCCTCTTAGGCATCGCCAGCTTCGCGCCCAGAGAGGCACCCAGCCCGTAGCCCAGTGTGCTGACGTTACCCCAGCCCAGGAAACCGTGCGGCACCCTGGCCGTGTAGACGGTGCTCAGCTGGTCCCTGGTGTTCCCCGACTCGTGGGTCACGGAGCTGTTCATGGGGTCGAGGACTCCCATCATCTCCGCGACGACTCTGTACGGGTTGATGGGCCTCTCCCCCGACTCCATGAAGGGCCCGTACTTCTCCATGAGCACCCTCTTAGCGTCGGCGATCTCCTCGATGACGCCCTCGTTCCGCTTCGGGGCTCCTCGCCTCTCCACCTCAGCCGCCAGCTGCCCCAGCACCAGCTTGGCGTCCCCCACCACGGCGTGGTCAACGGCGTAGTCGCAGTTCAGGTCGGATGCGTCCACGGTGCACTGTATGATCTTCTTATGGACCGCGTCGGGAATCCCGTGCAT
>DASWLJ010000182.1:0-5914 GCA_036396185.1 Bathyarchaeia archaeon
TCCTCGGGTCTCTCGAAGGGGTGGATGCCATCCATGGCCTCAAGCTTCCGCACGTTCTCGGCGTCCTCCTTCCTGACCTTGAGTCTGATGGTTCTCCCGTTGGGCAGGATCGTCGTCGTCGTTCCTTCGTGGTAGTCGACGGGCATGATGTAGACTGGGACATAGCCCTTAACGGCCTGGATGGCGGAGTTCGTCACAAGGGTGTCTGAGATGCCGTGGGCTATCTTGGCCACCGTGTTGCTGGTGGCCGGGGCCACGAGCACCGCGTCGAACTCGCCCAGTTGGAGCCTGCCCGCGAGGAAGGGCGTGTTGGCGTCCACCTCGGCCCAGTGCCTGTCGAAGCACTCCTGCAGCTGGTCAGCCACCTTGTAGTACTTCGCGACCTGGGCCCCCGCCTTCGACGTGAACATCTCCACCTTGAGGCTCTCCCCGTGCTCCTCTTTCAGGCCCCTCATCACCCGGAGGGTCTCCTTGAACTTGTCGCCGCTGCCGGTCACGCACCAAGCCAGCTTCACTCGCCGCCACGCTCCTTCAGGTACCTGTCCAGGCGCTTCACGGTCTTCCTGAGCCCCCTGAAGCCCTCGTCGTCAGCCTTCAGGCCCTCGACAGAGTCCCTGGACCAGAAGGCGGCCCCCAGGTTGGCTCCGAAGAAGCCGCCGCTCAGTGTCAGGGCTCCGTTCAGGGTGTAGAATGTCATTATCTGCTGGATGGCCAGCTCCTGTCCCCCCGACCTGTCGCCACCTATGGCGATGGCCACCCCCGGCTTGTTCTGCAGCGCCTTGGGGTTACGCGCCATCAGCGCCCTCGTCCGGTCCATGACCGCCTTGGTCTGGGCGCTCACGCCGCCGTTGTAGACAGGGGACGCGAAGATGATGGCCTCGGCAGCCTCAAGCAGCGGGTACAGCCCCTGGACGTCGTCCTGTATGACGCAGCCCTTCCCGCCCAGGCAGTAGTCGCAGTGTGTGCAGAAGCCTATCTGTTTGCCCATGACGCCCCAGAACACCGTCTCGTGGCCCATGCCCTCCAGCATGCCCAAAGCCTGCTTCAGGGCGTACTCTGTGGCTTGGGGGCGGGGGCTACCGCAGACACCCAGGATCATGAGAACAACTTTCAGGGTCAACCAGTATAACACTTGCCCCGGCCTCCATCAACTGTTTTAAACCATAATGCATCAATGCATATGATTCGCTTGTCCATCAGGGTGCTCCTGAATCCCACTAACAGGGAGATACTCGCCGAGAGGGGAGACATCCTGCTGGACAGGATGCGGGAGGAGGGCGTCCACATAGAGGCCCTGTGCGGCGGCAAGGGCTTCTGCGGCAAGTGCAGGGTGATCCTTGAGCGGGGCCGCGTCGAGAAGAGGTCCACGACGCCGGACAAGATGCTGTCGGAGGAGGAGCTGGCGCACGGGTACCACCTGGCGTGCATGGTGCGCCTCGTGGAGGACTGCGAGTTCACCATACCCGCGGAGAGCAGGGTCGACCACCCCAAGATACTCATCAGCGCTGAGCTGGAGATACGTGAGCCCAGCCCGGCCACGTCCAAGCACCTGCTCGACTCGCCCCGGGGGGCCGCGGGGAGCCCGCTGCTGGCCTACAGGCGCCTGAACCTGAGGGACTACCAGGGGACGACGCCCAGGGCCTCGGACCAGGTCAACGATGCCATCAACAGGATCAAGGATGAGCAGGTCACGGTTACGGTCACCCGTACCAGCGGGTACCCTGAGGTAATCAACGCGGAGCCGGGGGACACCCGGAGCCGGAACTACGGCCTGGCCGTCGACATAGGGACCACCACCATCGTAGCCGCCCTGGCCGACATCGGCACCGGCCGGATACTTGGCACCGCGTCGGGGATGAACAGGCAGATCACGTACGGCGAGGACCTGGTCACCAGGGTCGCCGTCGCAAGGGACGAGGAGGGGCTGATGAAGCTCCAGAGGGTGGTGGTCTCGGCTGTGAACGAGGTGCTCGCCCAGCTGTTCCGGGACACGGGCGTCCATCCGGGCGAGGTCTCTGACATTACGGTGGGCGGCAACACCGTGATGAACCACCTGTTCGCGGGCCTTGAGTCGGGCTACCTTGAGATAGCCAACGTGGAGGTGCCCCGCGACCCCATCATAGTCAAGGCGGGCAGGGTGGGCCTCAACGTGAACCCGGAGGCATACGTGTACTGCGTCCCCAATGTGAGCCGGTACCTGGGGGGCGACGCCGTGGGCGACGTGATAGCCAGCGGAATGCACAAGTCCGAGGAGATGAGCCTCATGGTGGACCTGGGCACCAACGGAGAGATCGTGTTCGGCAACAACAAGTGGCTGTTCAGCTGCAGCTGCGCGTCGGGCCCCGCCTTCGAGGGCGAGGGCGTACGGCACGGCATGAGGGCCGCCGTGGGAGGCATCGACCACGTATGGATAAACCCTGAGACCAAGGAGGCGCAGGTGTCCATCATAGGAGACGCCCCGGCCAAGGGAATATGCGGCTCAGGATTGATCGACGTGGTGGCGGAGCTGTACAGGGCGGGCGTCATGGACTTCTCGGGGAAGCTGGTGGCGTCCGCGGCCAACGTCAGGGAGGGGAAGTGGGGGCTGGAGTACCTCGTCGTCCCAGCGGAGAGGACGTCCATAGGCAAGGACATCGTGCTGACGCAGGCGGACTTGGACTACGTCATCGACTCCAAGGCGGCCGCGTGCGGCGCCATCACGGTGCTCATGAAGAAGCTCAGGATCGGAATCCGGGACGTGAAGCACATCTACCTGGCCGGAGCCTTCGGCAACTACACGGACGTGGGCAGCGCCACCCAGCTTGGCATATTCCCGGAGTTCCCAGAGGGCCAGTTCCACCCCATAGGGAACGGCTCCCTGTCTGGGGCCTACGCGACTCTGATGTCGGTTGAGAAGCGGAGGGAGGCCGCGGAGGTGGCGGGGAAGATGGTGTACGTGGACCTACTGGTGGACGTGGAGTTCATCGAGGAGTACAGTAAGGCGCTGTACGTGCCGGGTGATAAGGAGTACTTCCCGTCCAAGGCGTGACCGATCACCTTTAATCGACTATATATGATATGATTTCCATTTACTCAGAGATGAGTTAGGCATGGTGGAGCACAAGGGAACCATAGTTGTGACCGGGAGAGGCGGAACGGGTAAGACCACGTTCACGGCGCTGCTGGCGAGGTACCTGCACGAGAGGGGCGTCGAGCCCATACTGCTGGTGGACTCGGACCCTGATGAGAGCCTCGCCGAGATGCTGGGCGTAGACCTGGAGGCAGAGGGGAAGAGGTCCATCGCCGACGTGCTGTCAGAGATACTTGAGGAGAGGAAGATGACCAGGATGACTGGGATGACGCCCACCGACAAGATCGAGCCCTTCATCTTCCAGGAGTGCCTGTACGAGGGCCCCGGGTTCTTCGACTTCATAGGCGTCGGCACCAAGTGGATCGAGGGCTGCTACTGCCTACCAGACAGGAGCCTGGGCCAGATAATGGAGATGTGGTCGAGCAACTACGTGTACGTCATCGTGGACAGCCCCGCAGGCGTCGAGCACCTGAACAGGAGGATAACCAAGAAGGTGAAGGACGTCTTCAACATCCTTGACCCCAGCAAGAAGAGCTTCGACAACGCGGAGCGCAGCCACAGGATCATGAAGGAGGTGGACATAGAGTTCCAGAACTACTACCTGGTGGGCGGGTACAGGTTCACCGAGGCGCTGGAGGCCGAGGCCAAAAACCAGCCATACAGGTACCTGGGCAGGGTGGAGAGCGACGACAGGATAGCCGAGTACAACGTCAAAGGCAGGTCGCTGCTGGAGCTACCCGACAGCTCCCCGGCGTACCAGTCCGTCAAGAAGATACTGGCCAAGGCCGGCTACTAGGAGTCCCAGTCTTGAAGATCGCTGTAGCGGGGAAGGGCGGAGTGGGGAAGACATTCGTGTCCTCGACGCTGTCCAGGCTCCTGGCGCGGGACGGGTACAACGTGCTGGCCGTGGACGCGGACCCCAACCTGAACCTGGCGATGGGCCTAGGGATTCCCGCCGAGGTGGCAGACGGGATAGTGCCCCTCTCCGAGAACGAGGCCCTCGTCAAGGAGAGGACAGGTGTCTCTACAGAGGAGTCCTACGCGCCCATATTCAACATGACGCCCAGGGTCAACGACATCGTGGACAGGTTCGGCGTAGAGGCGCCGGACGGCGTCAAGCTCCTGGTGATGGGAACCGTCAGGGGCGGCGGCACAGGCTGCATGTGCGGAGCCAACGCGCTGCTCCGCGTGCTGCTGCAGCACATGCTCATCCAGCGCGGAGAGGTCCTGGTCATGGACATGGTGGCCGGACTGGAGCACCTGGGCAGGGGCACGGCCAGGAGGATGGACGCCATGCTGGTGGTCCTGGAGCCCAGGATGAAGTCCGTGGACACCATCAGGCGCATAATGAGGCTGGCAGAGGAGATCGAGGTCAAGGAGGTGCTGGCCGTCGGCAACAAGGTGGCCCGGCCTAAGGACAGGGAGTTCATACAGAGGCACATGGAAGAGCTGGGCGTGCCCGTGGTGGCCGTCATCCCATACGACGAGGCCGTCATTGACGCGGACATGGCGGGGACGCCGACACTGGACTACGACGCGGACTCCAAGGCCGTTAAAGCCGTGGACGGCCTCAAGGACTACCTCGTCCAGAGATACAAGCCGTAGCAGGGCCACTGGTCCACAATGAGAGTCAAGGCCGTCAGCTTCAGGACACATTACTGGAGGCCGGGAACCGACTACGCAGCCCAGGTCACAGACAGGGTTCAAGGCCGCGTAGAGGACAACGACATCGTGGCCGTGAGCGAGAAGGCCATCTCGACCGCCTCAGGACAAATCATCGACGAGGCGCACGTGGAGCCCGGGAGGGTAGCGCGGTTCCTCGCGGGCACGTGGACGAGGAGGCTGTGGGGCGGGCCCCTCGGGAGGATCACCGGGCTGAAGGACCAGACGCTGCTGAACCTGAGGAGCTATCCATTACACGAGGGCGCCGCCCACAAGCAGGTAACCCTACGAACGGTGGGGTTCCTCCAGTCGCTGCGCCACTACTCCGAGGGGGGCATAGACGCCAGCAACCTCCCGTACTCGTACGTCAGCCTGCCGCTGCCTGACCCGGGCGGGGCAGCTTCAAGGATCAGGGAGGCTATACATGCACGCACAGGGAAAGCCGTCACGGTGGTGATCGTGGACGGCGACACAACGTTCACGTGGAGAAGCCTCCACCTCGCCCAGCGCAGAGTGGAGACGCCCGGCCTGGTCCACCTTGGCGGCTTCCCGGTGTTCATACTCGGCCGAGTCCTGAGACTGAGGGCCCGCCAGACACCCGTGGCCGTGTCGGGGGAGAGGCTGGCCCCCGACAGGGCGCTGTGGCTGGCGAGGCTTCACCACAGGCTATGTGGCCGAGGTGCAGGCAGGACCGTGTGGAGCATGTCATCTGGCTTGGACACCTCGTTGACGGGTGTGACCTGGGAGATGCTTGAGGCCGTAGACCACTTCCCTATCACGCTGATCCGGTTCACGGGCTAGAACAGTTCCTCGTCCTGGGTGTACGAGCGCCCCAGCTTGAGGGCGACTGCCGCCTTCTCCAGCTCCTTGCCCAGGTAGGCTGCGTGATCCAGCTTTGATACGAGGTTTAGGCGGATGATGGTCTGGTAGACCTCACGGGCGTCGCAGCCCCTGATGACGGTGCTGGGCTCGTCCTCACCGGGCCTGTAGTGGGCCGCTACTATCTCTCCGGCTTCCCGGTCCACCTGGACCTTGAACCACCCTTTCTTATCCGGTTTGAAGTCCTTCTCACCGACACCGTGCACGACTTCGGCGTGGGCCTCAGCGCCCGCGTCGTACGTCTCCTCCCTCCAACGTTTTTCCTTCAGCATCAGCAGGTCCAGGCTCAGGTCCTTTGGGGAG
>DASWLJ010000183.1:0-15310 GCA_036396185.1 Bathyarchaeia archaeon
AGCCCGGCTTCGTGAAGAAGATAGCGGAGGCATGAGAGTGAGGTACCAACTGTTCCTAGGTTGCACAATACCGGCGCGGCAGTCAAACGACGAGCAGTCAGCCCGGAGGGTGTCTGAGGCCCTGGGAATCGATCTCTCCGACCCAGAGTTCGGGTGCTGCGGGTTCCCCGTAGAACCAGTGGACGAGGTGAAGGCCCTGGCCATGGCAGCGGTGAACCTGAAGAAGGCGGCGGAGGACGAAGCCCCGGTGGTGACCCTGTGCTCCGCGTGCGGTGAGATGCTCAGCAAGGCCGAGAAGCTTCTGGGGGACGAGGAGACGGCCAAGAAGGTCAACGCGGTGCTGGCTAAGAGCCTGGGGACAGCGTACGATGGGGAGAAGCCAGAGGTCCTCCACTTCGCCAGGATGCTCCACCAGGTCTACGGGTTAGAGAAGATTAGGGATAAGGTGAAGAGGCCCCTAGGCATCAAGGTGGCCACCCACCCAGGGTGCCACTACGTTCGGCCCAAGGATCTCTTCGCCGGATTCGACGACCCCGAGTACCCGCGGAGCCTGGACGAGCTAGTAGAGGCTACTGGCGCAGAGTCCGTGGACTACGTGGGCAAGACGGACTGCTGCGGAGGTAGTCTACTGGCTGTGGACGAGAAGGTATCCAAGGCCATGACCCGGAAGAAGCTGAACAGGCTGAAGGGGAAGGTGGACGCCCTGGTGCTCATCTGCCCCTTCTGTGGAATCATGTACGACAAGTACCAGAGGCTTCTGGAGGAGGAGTCCCAGACCCAGTTCGGTGTACCCGTCCTCTACTATCCTCAGCTCCTGGGCCTCGCCCTGGGCCTGGACCCGGGCGACCTAGGCTTCGACGTGAACTCGGTACCCGTTAAACAGCTACTGGAGAAGGTGATGAAATGACTGGCGTATTCATCTGCCGCTGCGGCGGCAACATAAGCGGCACCGTGAAGTGCGAGGAGGTCAGGGACACGGTCAAGGACATGGAGGGAGTGAAGACCGCCCAGGTCACAGACTTCCTCTGCAGCAAGCCGGGCCTCCAAATGATCCGTAACGCCATCAAGAGTAAGAAACTGGATAGAGTGGTGGTGGCGTGCTGTAGCCCCCACATGCACGAGAAGATGTTCCAGAACGTCATCGAGGAGGAGGGGGTCAACAGGTACCAGATGGTGCATGTGAACCTCCGGGAGCACTGCAGCTGGATACACGACAAGGGGGCTACAGAGAAGGCCGTCAGCCTTGTGAAAGGGGGCGTCAAACGTGCCCAGGCCCTGGAGCCTCTCCAAAGCAAGGAAGTGGAAGTCAATAAAGGCGTCATGGTTGTAGGCGGAGGCGTGGCCGGAATAACGGCAGCCCTCCAGCTATCGGAAGCCGGATTCAACGTCAACCTGGTGGAGCGTAGGCCCAGCATTGGGGGCAGGATGGCCCAGTTGAGTAAGACCTTCCCCACCTTGGATTGCAGCCCCTGCATACTGAGCCCCAGGATGGCCGAGGTAGGGAACACGCCCAACATCACCCTGTACACCAACAGCGAGGTCAAGGAGCTTTCCGGGGGTCCCGGCAACTTCCGGGTCAAGGTCACTATGAGGGCCAGGGGCGTGGACCCGGATAAGTGCCTCAAGTGTGGTCGGTGCAGCCAGGTCTGCCCCACCGAGGTTCCCAGTGAACACGAGGAGGGCATGTATCCCAGGAAGGCAATATATCTGCCCTTCCCCCAGGCCGTGCCCAGCAGCTACGTGGTGGACTTCGAGCACTGCGTAGGCTGCCAGTCATGCGTCAACGCCTGCCCAGCGAAGGCCGTGAACCTCGACGACCAGGACAAGGAGATCGAGGTAGACGTGGGCTCCATAGTAGTGGCCACTGGCTTCGACCTCATAGACCGGTCTCACCTCAAGAGCTACAGGCCCGACCACCCCCAGGTCATCGACGCGCTCCAGGTGGAGAGGCTCATAGAGAACGAGCTGACCGAGGGCAACGTCCTCACCACCCCGAGCGGCGGTCGGGTGAAGAGCCTGGCATACATTCTGTGTGCCGGGAGCAGGGACCCACACAGGGGCGTAAGCTACTGCAGCAGCGTCTGCTGCCCCTACACGGTGAAGCAGTCCATACTGCTGAAGAAGTTCCTGCCCTACCTCAAGATATACATCTACTACACTGACATGAGGATGACGGGCCGAGGCTTCGAGGACTTCTACAGGGAGGCCCGGGAGAAGGACATCATCTTCATCCACGGTAAGCCGGGCGGCCTGACGCCTCTGCCTGAGGGCGGCGTCGAGATCAAGGTGGAGGACATGGACACTGGGCTCCTCACCAGGAACGTGGTGGACATAGCGGTCCTCAGCTCGGCTATGGTACCCTCTAAGGGCACAGCCGAGCTTGCCAAAAAGCTGGGAATCGCCCTGGGCGAGGACCTGTTCATAGCCAGTAAGCACGTTAAGTTGGACCCCATCAGCACCCTGAAGGAGGGCATCTACGCCGCAGGGGTAGCTACGGGCACCAAGGACATCCACGACTCGGTCATAGACGCCCGCGCCGCAGCCAGCCACGTCACCAACTTTCTGGGGAAGGGCAAGCTGAACCTGAGCCCCTTCAAGCCTATACACGTTGGTGAATGCGACCACTGCGGCCTCTGCGTAGAGGCCTGCAGCAGGAACGCCGTGAAGCTTGAGGAGGAGGGCCCCGTCATCGAGCTGGTGAGCTGCAACGGCTGCGGAGCCTGCGTGGCGGCCTGCGAGAAGGGTGGGCTCACACTCCCCAACTACACCAAGAAGGCTCTGCTGGGCGAGGTGGAGGGCCTTCTAGAGGACAGGGGGGACGAGGTGGCTGTCGTCGGCTTCTTCGACGACAACATAAGCTACACGGCGGCCGACAACGCCGGCACGGCAAGGCTCCACTACCCCACCAACGTGAAGATCGTCAGGACACCCACCACAGCCATCCTAGACAAGGACATCATCCTGAGGACCTTCGCCCTCGGCGCCGACGGTGTCATGGTGAGTGAGGTGGAGGAGAGCCACGAGGCCGAGCTGGCTCACAGGCTCGTAGAGAACGTAAAGAAGACGTTGAACGAGAGAGGCGTGGAGCCCGAGAGGATAATGTTCCAGCCCATGGTTCTGCCCATCTTCAAGGTACTCCCCAAGTTCATCACGGACTTCACGGACAAGGTGAAGGCCCTGGGCAGGATACCAGACGACAAGAGAAAGACACTCGCCTAGGACCTTAAGCCAAGACCTCTTTCTCCATTTTAGGCTCATCGTTTACCAGAATAGCATCCGGTGCACGTTGCAGCCGGTTTCTTATTAGCCACATCGCCACCGATGCAACAACAAAGTAGACCACCACACATAGGGCGATGAGGTCTGTGGCGTACATTTTGTGCCTTTATCAGCCTCTGTTGACTGGGCTAAGACGCATTGGATGTAGACAAGAGCTACAAAATACTACTAGGCCGCTTCCTGCTTATACTGGGTGTAGATGAAACCGCCTCAGATTCCGCGAAATATGTTTGTAGTTTACTGCCGCACCGAGGCCACGTTCTCGGCTGTAAGCCTTATGGCTTCGGCGCTGTTGTGCATTGGGGTCCAGCCGATGGAACGGAGCCTGCTCATGTCCAGCTGCATGAGCTTCACGTCGCCTTTCCAGCCGCGGCCGCCGTCCACTCCCCCAGTGAGGATCACCTTCGCGTCTGGGCATCCAGCGGTTTTCCTCACTATGTCGGCTATCTCAAGTACCGTCACTCTGTCCTCTGAACCCATGTTGTAGATAGCCACCTGCCGGCCTGACTCAACGCCCCTGAGGAAGCCCTCAATGCAGTCGTCCACGTGAAGGTAGGATTTACTCTGTTTACCGTCTCCCAGTACCTCCATTGTGTGCGGGTCTTCGCGGAGCTTTCCGGTGAAGTCCCATATGACTCCGTGGTTACTCCTGGGGCCCACGACGTTGGCGAGCCTGTAGATGACGGCCTTGAACCCGTACATGGAGGCGTAGGCAGAGATCAGTGCCTCGCAGGCCAGCTTGCTAGCCCCGTAGAGGCTAATGGGTACAAGGGGTCCATAATCCTCTGGGGTCGGGAGAACCTCGGCGTCGCCGTAGACTGTGGACGAAGACGCGAAGGCGAGTAGATTAACGGTTGAGCCTCTTATGGCTTCTAGGAGGCTGTATGTGGCCTCTATGTTCTGTTTGAAGTGTTCCTCGGGGCCCGCCTTCTTGGCTTGTACCTCAGGGTTAGCGGCCAAGTGATAGATGTGGGCGCATCCTTTGACGGCTTTCCTCGTCGTCTCCCTGTCCAACAGGTCTCCTCTCGTGAACTCGAAGGATGGGTGGCTTTCCCACTGCTTCAGGTTCTTCATGGAGCCTGAAGCCAGGTTGTCCAGCACCCTTACCTTGTGGCCTTCGGCCATGAGCCTGTCCACAAGGTGGCTCCCTATGAATCCGGCTCCACCTGTCACCAGTACGCGCATGGGTTTCAATAGGTGAGTGGAGGTAAGTGATTTGAAAGTATTGATCGCGGCTACTCGCGGCGTGGGCGGAGGAGGCCACCCAAAAACATCTGGGCGCCCACCATGACGATGAATAGAGGGATTATGAACCTCCACGTGAAGAAGTCGAAGCCGTAGAACTGGATAATGTAGGCCAAGACGAAGTTGAAGACTCCACCCACGATGTCCTGAGGCGCTTTGTGGGGGCTCCACCCTGTAAGGTACCTTATCAAGGCCGCGATGATACTCCATGAGCCCATGGCTACGAAGAACCAGTAGGCGGCTGGAGCCAGCTCCGCTGGGGGCCAAGACAGGCCGCTGACGCCCCAGCTGCGGATCCACTCGAGCAGCACAGCGCCTAGGCCCTGGAAGTTGAGAGCCACAGTGGCCACCACGATGAGGAATACGCCGAACCCAGCGGAGTCTAGGGGATCAACTCTGTCACCCCAGTCACCCACCCTGACGACGGGTCCACTTGTACGTGACCCTGTGAATACGTGTTCACCTCTCAGACTGGGTATCTTCGGGCTGCCATACCTAGCCACGTAAGTCTTGGCCAATGTGTCGGTGAACCTGTCCCTTGGATCGTCGCCCAGTAGGAGGCCAAAGAGGGCATCGAAGAGCAGAAGCGCCCCATGTATTTTGGAGAGGCTCCTGATGAAGGCTGAGGCAGCGGTAGGGCGTCCGCCGTTCTCAGCTTCAACCCTTAAACCCATCATCTGTTTGCCGAAGCTGGCGCCATAGAACGACTCCATGAAGGTGAAGTAGATGACCTGTCCGGCTCCGATGAAGAAGGGTATCTGCCAGATGCCCCTCCAGCTCCACTGACCGCTGAAGGCTGAGCCCACAAGAAGCGGGACATAGGCTAGGAAAGTCAGCAGCAGTGCTACCACGGCCACTATTGCGGTGTCCACAAGGTAGGCTATGAGCCTTATCAGCCAGAGGCTCTGGGCGTTGAAGTCGTGTCTGAGCTTGTCGAAGCCCGTCTCCCCGCCTCTAAGAGCTTGGCTGCATCTCCTGCAGTAGACGGCGTCCTCGGGGTTATTCTCTCCGCACCTGGGGCAGCGAACCATGCTGAATCAAGTAGTGAATTGGAGGGCCCAATTTAAACAGAGGGCATGGGGCCGCTGTCGTAGCTCCACTTGAGGCTGAACATAGTGCCCAGCGCCCGGGCTACCCCAGGATGGTTGGTGAGGGCGGCCTCCCGCAGGAAAAAGGGAACCCCCTCCTCTTCTACAAGGAACAGGGCCCTGCCAGCCCCCGCCGGATCGATGATGCAACCCCTGATCTCCACCTTGTCCGAGAACCTGACGCTCAAACTATCGTCCAGGCGCTCCCTGAGCAGCTCCAAGGCCTTCCTCTGCTTCGCCTGATCTGAAGCGGATAGGGTCTCAGGGGCCTTCATCAGTATCCTGATCCTCACGCCTCTAGCGCAGGCGTCCACAAGGTCTCCTAAAACCTGGTCCAGATACTCCATCGCCCTCGTTGAGATCAGAAGTTCACCGCGGGCAGCCCTGTACAGTTTCCGCGTCTCCTCTAAGGAGACATCCCCCACGCTCACCACCCTTATCAGGCTCGTGCGCTGATCGCTTATGCCCGCCTTCAGGTACATGCCCACAGCCGCGTCCTCGAAGTCCCTGCGGTAGGTCTCCACAACACTGAGCCTTCTCCTGATCTCCTCCCTGGAGGCCGAGGCCAGGGCGTCGGCTATCTCCTCTGGTGACAGGGGCGCGTAGAGGACAGGTCTGCCGGGCCGCATAATGATCAGCCCCTTCTGGCTCAACTCATCCAGTACCCCGTAGACCCTGGCGTTGGGGACTCCGCTGGCCTTGCTTAGGGTTGTGACTTTGGTCTCGCCTAGATACATGAGGTGGGCGAGGGTTGACGCCTGGTACTCGTTGAGCCCCATGTTCATGAGGTTGAACTTGACCTGGTTGATCTTGGCCTCCAACGTTAGTCCATTGTATGTTGTCGCTTCGATAACATAAATTTATAAGCACTAAAATTACTATTCTTGAGTAGTAAAATTGGATACTGGTTAGTGTTGGAGGAAGAGTAGATGAAAGTAATGATAATGGGGATGGACGGCTACTTGGGTTGGACCCTGGCCATGTACATGAGCAGCCGCGGCCACAAGGTGTGCGGCGTAGACAACTTCAGCAGGAGGAGGAACGTGGTCGAGATAGGGAGCGACAGCGCCACACCCATCAGGCCCATGGCTGACCGCCTCAGGGCCTACAAGAAGGCCACGGGCACCAGCCTGCCCTTCTACGAGGGCGACCTGGCCGAGCCCAGCTTCACGGACCTGGTGATAGCCAAGGAGAAGCCCGAGTGCGTGGTACACTTAGGAGAGATACCCAGCGCCCCATACAGCATGATAGACGTCCACCACTGCAACTACACCCAGATGAATAACATAGTGGGCACCAACAACATCCTCTTCGCAATGAAGAAGCACGTGCCCGACTGCCACCTGCTTAAGCTAGGGACCATGGGCGAGTATGGTACCCCCAACGTGGACATCCCCGAGGGCTTTTTCGAGGTAGAGTACAGGGGCCGCAAGGACAAGTTTCCCTTCCCCAGGCAGCCTGGGAGCTGGTACCACCTGACCAAGGTTCACGACACCTTCAACATCATGTTCGCCTGCAAGATATGGAAGCTCAGGAGCACCGACATCATGCAGGGGGTCGTCCACGGCATAGTCACCGATGACATGGTCAATGATGATCTGCTGACCAGGTTTGACTTCGATGAGGTCTGGGGGACCGCCCTGAACAGGTTCTGCGCCCAGGCCATTATAGGGCACGAGCTGACTCCTTACGGTAAGGGAGGCCAAACGCGGGGATATATAGCACTGAGGGACAGCATGCAGTGCCTAACCATCGCCGCTGAGAACCCGCCGGGTGAAGGAGAGTACAGAGTCTTCAACCAGTTCGACGAATGCTACTCGGTGAACGAGCTGGCGGAGCACGTCGTCAAGGTGTCCGGGGAGTTCGGGGTGGACGCCAAGATATGGAACATAGAGAACCCCAGGCTTGAGATGGAGGAGCACTACTACAACCCTGACAGGAGGAGGCTACCGGACCTTGGCTTCAGACCCACCAACAGCCTGGACGACGAGCTCCGGATAACCATACCCAAGCTCATGAAGTACAAGGACAGGATAGAGGCCAAGAGAGAAGCCATCATGCCCAGGGTCAAGTGGACCGGGTAGTCAGACTTATCACCTTTTTCATCAACTATATATGAGGAACAGCGATGAGGGTGGCGTTGACGGGGGGAGCCGGCTACATTGGGTCCACGCTCCTCACCAAGCTCGTAGATCGTGGAGACACCGTCGTATCCATCGACAACCAGAGCATAGGTGACTACAGGTACCTAAAAAACACCGATCTGGGCGGGGGAGCCGAGCTTGCCTTAGGAGACATACGTGACCAGAGACTGCTGGAGGAGAGGTGGAGGGGCTGCGACGCCGTAGCCCACCTGGCCGCCCTGCCCGGACTGGTGAGGTGCCGGGACAACCCCGAGGAGGCCATCTCAGTGAACGTGTACGGAACACACTGCGTCATGGAGGCAGCCAGGAAGCTGGACATCAGGCGGGTCGTTTTCTGCTCCAGCGCAGCCACATACGGGGTCCCCATCAGGATGCCCGTCACCGAGGACCACCCCCTGAGACCGTTGAACCTCTACGGCGTAACCAAGGTCTCCGGGGAGCTGATCATCAACACTTATTGGGATAACTATGGAATAGAGACAGTGAATCTAAGGTTCGGTAACATCTACGGCGTCGGCGTATTCACTCGTTGGGACACCGTGATACCCAAGTTCGTGAACCAGGCCGTCTCCGGCGAGCCCCTAACCGTCTTCGGCGATGGCGAGTACAGCAGAGACTTCGTACACGTCCAGGACATCAGCAAGGCCATGATGCTCAGCCTCACCACCCCCGGCATAGGGGGCGAGACCTTCAACGTAGGAGGTGAGACCCTAACCATAAACAGGCTCGCGGAGATAGTGAAGGAGGAGCTGGCCAAAGAGACGGGGAAAGAGGCAGAGGCCGTGAACACCCCAGCCAGACAGGGCGAGACCAAGAAGTTCAGCTACGACCTGAAGAAGATACGGAGCAGGCTCGGGTTCGTCAACGACTGGTCGGTCAGGGAAGGCGTTGAACAGCTTATCAGGCACCACCTGAAGCAAGGGTGATGCGTTGAGCACAGAGACCGACGAGAAGCCCAAGGTCTCAGCGGTCATCCCAGCCTATTACGAGGAGAAGACCATCGGAGAAGTCGTGCAGATGTGCCTTCATCATGTGGACGAAGTGCTGGTCGTGGACGACGGCAGCGGCGACGACACAGCCGTCAACGCTGAGGCTGCGGGGGCTAGAGTGATCAGGCTGCCCCGGAACATGGGAGTCCTGAAGGCCGTGGAGGCCGGCCTCCATGAGGCGAAGGGAAACATCATAGTCACGCTAGACGCCGATGGCCAGCACAACCCAAAGGACATACCTAAACTTATACAACCCATTATTGACGGAGAAGCAGACCTCGTCATGGGCGTACGCCCCAGCTTTCCCCATATAAGCGAGAGGGCGATCACCTGGGTAACTAACCTCAGGGTAAAAGTGGGGGACACGAGCACAGGTTTCAGAGCCATCAGAAGAGAGACAGCGGCGAAGTTGAGGCTTCACGGCTCATGCCTCTGCGGCACCTTCGTCCTTGAGGCGGCCAGAAACGGCGCCAGGGTTAAGGGTATCCCAGTGAACGTGGCCGAGAGGAAGCACGGCAGACGCAGGATACAGACCAGGCATATAAGGCAGCTACTCTACGTAGCCTGGGACGTCATCAGGTTCTAGGAAAGTTTTTAGATGAAATGAGATTCAGATAGGAGATTTAGGAGGACCCGAGATGAGCAAAGGAGTCACAGTCTGGTTTACGGGACTACCATGCAGCGGCAAGACCACTGTCGCGGACAGGGTCGCGGAGACCCTCAAGAAAAAGGGCTACAAGGTGGAGCGCCTGGACGGCGACACCGTCAGGAAGGGCCTCACGAGCGACCTGGGGTTCAGCAAGAAGGACAGGGACGAGAACATCAAGAGGGTCACCTTCGTGGCCAAGCTCCTCACCAGGAACGACGTGATTGTGCTGGCCACCTTCGTCTCCCCGTACAGGGAGAGGCGGAGGCTCAGTAGGGAGGAGATCGGGAGCTTCATTGAGGTCTACACCAGATGCTCATTAGAGGAGTGCATGAAACGCGACGTGAAGGGCATGTACAAGAAGGCATTGGCGGGGGAGATCAAGGACTTCACTGGCGTTGATGACCCCTACGAGGAGCCCGAGAACCCTGAGCTCATCTTAGACACAGATAAAGAGTCTGTCGAGGAGAGCGCCAGGAAAGTTATTGATAAGATGATGAGCTTGCGCTACCTCTAGCTCCATCAAACAAGGAGTTATGTGATGGGTGAGGTCTAGTCAACCACGATCATGGTCAGAGTGGACCGCACATGATTCAAGCGCCTAATCTTCGTCGTTATCACGTCCTTAAGCTTCTGCATTGTGTCTGCCTCAAGACGGACGACGAAGTCGTAGACCCCGTAGACACCGTAAACCTGCTTCACTTCAGGGATCTCTCCCAGGGCCTTCTCGACGTCGGTGCCCTCACCCAGGTCTGTGTTGATTAGTACGAAAGCTATGCTCAAACCTTGCACCTGTTTGAAAAACTTTGTATCATCTTTTAACCTTTTCCAGAGACTAGGCTGCATGGAAAGTATTGTACATATTTTATAGACTACAGTACATAGTTTTTCTATAGAATAAACTCAGATAAATACACGACAACAGTCGAATGGTTCTACGTCACAATCTTTAATATCACTAAAAACAAGGGCCGAGTTGATGAAAATGTCCCTCAGCCGGAACGTCTGCGTAGTGGGAGCCGGGATGACCAGGTTCCATCACAAGCTTCACGCCGAAAAACAGGGTAGGGAGATATTTGTAGAGGCGGCCTTGGAGGCGGTCGCGTCAGTGGATAAGGGCTTCAGTCTACGAGACACCGAGGCTCTGTACGTGGGTTACTTTAGTAGCGACATGTTCGAGAGGCAGGCTCACACTTCGGCGCTCATGGCCGACTGGCTGGGTATCAACCCAAGGCCGGCTGTCAGGGTGGAGGCCGCGTGTGCAAGCAGCGGGGTAGCGGTAAACTTAGGGGCATTGGCCGTGGCCTCGGGGCTCTACGACGTGGTTCTCGTTGGGGGCGTGGAGAAGATGAGGAACCTAGACACCAGCCAGGTTACGGACACCTTGGCCATGGCGGCCGATACAAGCTACGAGGCCGCCATGGGGTTCACGTTCCCAGGTCTCTACGCGGCCATAGCTGACGCCCACTTCAACAGGTACGGCTCCACGTGGGAGCAGCTCGCCAGCATAGCCGTGAAGAACCACGTGAACGGGGCGCTGAACGATAAAGCCCAGTACCAGGAGACAATCATGGAGATCGCTGGGAAGCTGGGTGAAAGGAAGGGCCTGAAGTTTAAAGACGAACTGGAGTTTCTGCGTTCAGAGCTTAACCCCGTGGTGGCGGCTCCACTCCGATTATTCGACTGCTGCCCCATATCAGATGGAGCCGCAGTCGTCATACTGGCGGCCGAGGAAGTCGCTAACAGATACACAGACACGCCGGTTAGGCTTCTGGGCATCGGCCAGGCTTCGGACTCCATGGCGCTACACGACAGGGACGACCTGACGACGCTGAAGGCGACGACCTTGGCGTCGAGGCAAGCTTACGGTATGGCAGGCATCAAAGCCAAAGACGTGGATGTGGCATGCGTCCACGACTGCTTCACCATCGCCGAGATAGTGGCCTCAGAGGATCTGGGCTTCTTCCCCAAGGGGAAGGGGGGAGTGGCCGCAGTAGAAGGCAGAACAGGCCTAAGTGGAGACAAGCCTATCAACCCTGACGGAGGCTTGAAGGCGAAGGGGCACCCCGTGGGCGCGACGGGCGCCGCCATGGTCGTGGAGATCTACAAGCAGCTACGGGGCCAGGCAGGCCGCCGCCAGGTTAAGGACGCAGAGGTGGGGCTGACCCATAACGTGGGGGCGGCCGGAGCCACCGTGGCCGTCCAGGTGTATGGGAGGTGACGTGATGAGCGAGTTTACTGTGGACGCCTTCGTTAAGGGCTTATCTGAGGAGAAGTTGAAGGGCTGTAGGTGCAAGTCTTGTGGGAGGCTGATGTTGCCGCCCAGGATGGTGTGCCGTAGCTGCGGGTCGACCGACCTGGAGTCCCATGAGTTTGCTGGAGCGGGGTTCGTTAAGGCTTCAACGGTCATATACGTGCCCCTCACGAGGTTCCAGTCAATGTGCCCCCACTCTGTCGGAGTGGTACAGCTGGATGAGGGAGAAAGGATTAGCGGACTGCTATTGAGTGGCGGCGAAGCTGTGGAGCCCGGGACAAGGGTGAAGGCGAAGTATGTGAAAGAGGGGGATCGAGTGATCCTAGCCTTCCAGCCGGTTTAGGGCCTGAACTCTGGTTTCCGTTTCTCGTTGAAGGCGGCGATGCCCTCTTTCAGCTCACGGTGGTCCCATAGGCGGGTAAAAGCTTCCTCCTCGGCCTTCAGAGCCTTGCCCAGCTGTGGGTCCATGCTGGCGAGCTTCTTCATAGCAGCCAATGCGTGGGGTGGGCCCTCCACCAGCTTCTTGGCGTAATCCCAGATCTTGGCGTCGAACTCCGCCGCCGGGTAGACTACTGTAACCAGACCCGCCTTAAGGGCCTCGTCGGCGTCTAGCCTCCTCCCAGTCATGGTCATCTCCGTGGCAAGAGTCTTACCTACCAGCCTGGAGAGCATGTAGGTGCCTCCCCACCCAGGGATGAGGCCCAGGGTGACCTCGGGCTGGCTGAACCTAGCCTTGTCTGATGCGAGCCTGAAGTCGCAGTACAGGATCAGCTCGTTGCCGCCCCCTAGACAGTAGCCGTTTATAGCGGCTACAACCGGTTTAGGCGTCTCCAGGATCTTCTTGAAGACCCTGTGACCTGTAACAGGAATCTTCCTGGCCTGCTCTTCCGTGAACTCAGGCCACCCTGTAATGTCGGCGCCCGCGCTGAAGGCCCTGTCTCCTGCTCCTTTGATAAGGATGCAGCCCACGGACTTGTCGTTTGATGCTTCTCCCACCGCCTCCTCCACGAGCTCCAGCATCTCCAGGGTGAAGCTGTTGAGCTTCGAGGGCCTGTTTAGGGTTATTGTGTAGACTCCCTCCCTCTTATCGGTGAGGACTGGTTTCTCCTCCCCGAGCCCGGCTTTTTTCATCTCAAAGGGGCCTTTGGGAACGTTAGCTCCGAGCTTCATGGCTGTGTCAACGTCGGCCTCCGAGGCGACGCCCTCCTTGACTAGCTTCTCGGACTCAGCGACGAAGGACTTCAGCAGGAGCGTCACGTCGAATCCTTGAGCCTGCGCCTCAGAGACCGCGGGTTTCTCCTTGTAGCTGTAGAAGCCTTCCCCGGATTTTCGGCCCAACTTTTTTGATTGGTAGAGCTCGACTATGTGCTTATCCGGGGTGTAAGCGGGGCCCAGTTTCTCCTCGAATACCCTAAGGATGTCGTGGACTATGTCGAGGCCTATGAGGTCGCTCAGCATGAATGGGCCCATAGGCATCCCTGCCTTGTGCTGCATCGCTGCGTCGATCTGCTGAACGCTGTACTTGGTTAGGAGCTTGGCTGCCTCGTTGATGTAGGTGATTAGGACTCTGTTGACTATGAAGCCGGGGGAATCCCGCTTTACGTGGACAGGGGTCTTACCCATTTTTACAGCTAGCTCCATGACTGCTTCCACGGTCTCGGGGCTGGTTTTTGCTCCCTGGTTAACCTCCACCAGCTTCATCAGAGCCGGCGGGTTGAAGAAGTGCATCCCAATGAAGCGGCCCGGGACGGGAATCACCTCGGCTATCTCAGTGATGCTGAGGCTGCTGGTGTTGCTGGCTAACATGGAGTCCTTCGGCGCCTTGGAGGCTACCTCCTTCCAGACACTGTGCTTGATGCTCATCTTCTCAGGTATGGCCTCCACAACGAGCTGGGCGTCCCTGACGGCCTCATCCAGGTCCACGGTGAACCTGATCCGGCCCAGGGTCGCCTTCATCTCCTCTGGGCTCATCCTTCCCCGCTCCACAAGCTTCCCGAGGCTGCCGCGGACGCCCTCCTCGGCCTTAGCTAGGAACTCCTGAGCGATGTCCCTGACCGTGACGTTGTACCCGGCAGCCGCCGCGACCTGAGCTATACCGTGCCCCATGACGCCGGCGCCGAGGACAGCAACTCTTTGAACGTGATCAGCGCGCATAATGCTTCAAACTGGTTATCAGGCTCTGGGTTTATAGCGTTTTTCGGGTGGCAAAGGCTTTAACCCTCCCGTGGCTAATTTGCGGCTAGAACTGTTATGAGGCAGATCGTTCTGCTGAAGGACATCCCGGACCTGTCAGAGATCAAGATAGACTCGGAGACCAGGGTGCCCAGGCTGGAGGGTGTTAAGCGCAGGATCAGCGACGTGGACAAGAGGGCCTTGGAGGCGGCCATCAAGATCAAGGAGTCGGCCGGCGGCGAGGTCTTAGCCCTGTCCATGGGGGACGAGAAGACCAGGACCAGCATGCTGGAGGCTCTGGCCATGGGCGCCGACGCAGCCTACGTCGTCGACGAGCCACAGTTCAGGGGACTGGACACAAACGCTACGAGCAGAGTCCTAGAGGCGGCTGTAAAGAAGATAGGCGGATACGATCTTGTCCTAGCGGGCGAGATGACCTTGGACAGCCTGAGCAGCGCTGTGGGGCCAAGGCTCGCCGAGCTCCTGAACCTACCTCAGCTCACCTACGTGAAGGAGTTGAGAGTCGAGAATGGTAGGGTCCGCGCCATCAGGGACATGGAGGACATGGACGAGGTGGCTGAGGCCAAGTTACCCGCCCTCGTAACCGTGGTCAGGGAGATAAATGAGCCCAGGATACCCAGCCTCATGAACATCATGAAGGCCAAGAAGAAGCCTCAGACTGTATGGACGGCGCCGGACCTGGGCCTGAATCCCGACGAGGTGAAGGCGATGAGCCACGTCAGGGTATTGAGCATAAAGGCGCCGAAGGTGGAGCGCAAGCAGATAAAGGTGGAGGCCGACACCGTGGAGGAGGCGGCCGCTAAGCTGGCCCGTTACCTGGTCGGGGAGGGGGTCCTGAAATGAGGTTCTTGGTATACAGCGAGGAGCCCGAGGTGAGCTTCCAGCTTCTTGGCAGGGCAAAGACCTTGGCTGACAGGACAGGCGGAGAAACCGTTGCGTTAACCACGTTGGACCCAGCGCCCTGTTTCAGCCACGGAGCCGACAAGGTGATAAAAGTGGATGGCATTGGCGACTACGACGTCGAGTCTTACCGGAGCGCCATGGTTAAGGCTGTCTCTGTGGTGAAGCCCGACGTAGTGCTGCTGGGTGCCACAAGGAGAGGTAAAGCCCTCGCGCCAAGGGTCGCCGCCGCTCTAGGCGTTGGGTCCATGGCCGAGTGCACCTCCGTTGATGTCGTTGACGGCGAGGTCATCGTCGAGAGGCTAACCTACGGCGGCTCCACGATCGCCAAGGAGACCTGCAGCAGCAGGCCCACGGTGATCACGGTTCCTCCCAGGACGTATGAGAAGCTGGAGCCTGTGGAAAGAACCGGCGAGATCATTGAACTCACGGTGGAGGCGCCTGAACCCAGAGTCAAGGTGGTTGAGAGGAGGCCCAAGCCCAGGAGCAATGTCGATTTGGAGAGCGCGTCGATAATAGTGTCAGCTGGTCGAGGCTTCAAGTCCAAGGAAGATCTGAGGCTGCTGGAGGAA
>DASWLJ010000184.1:0-3940 GCA_036396185.1 Bathyarchaeia archaeon
TACGCGCAGGCGCCCTGGACTGCATATTCAGCAGCCAGGTCTGGCACCACATAGAGGACAAGCAGGGGACGGCAGACGACAGCGGCCGGGCCCTCAGGGAAGGGGGCTGCTACGTCATCCGCACCATAAGCCACAGCCAGCTACACCAGAAGGTGGTGTTCAAGTACTTCCCGGAGATCAAGGCCAACCAGCTCCGGGTCTACCCCAGCAACCATGACTTCCGCACCTACTTCAGGAACGCGGGCTTCAAGGAGACCGTGTTCCACGAGTACAGCCTGGAGCGCTACCAGGACGTGGAGGAGTTCGTGGAGATAGCGGAGAAGAAGCTGTGGAGCATGTTCAGGCCTATAACCGAGGAGGGGCTTAGAAGGGGCGTCGCTGAACTGCTGCGCTACAAGAAGGAGAGCGGCGGCAAACCCGTCAGGAACGACGAGCTCATAACCATGGTGGTCAGCCGCAAGTAGCGGGGCTAACTCTCCTTTTTTATGCTGCGGTTCCCCACCCACATTGATTGTCATGATACCTGATAAGATGCTCAAGGAGCTCAACCAGCAGATAAACGAGGAGCTCTACAGCATGTACATCTACGAGGCCATGGCCGCGCACCTGGAGTACAAGGGCTACAAGGGCATGGCCACCTGGCTCAGGGTGCAGGCCAGGGAGGAGAAGATACACGCGGACATCTTCTACAACTTCATCCTCGAGAGGCAGACCCAGGTGGAGCTGGGGGCCATAGCGAAGCCGCCGAAGGAGTGGAAGGGGCCTCTGGACGTCTTCAGGGGCGCCTACGCACACGAGCAGCACATAACGGGCCGCATCAACCAGATGGCCAAGGTGGCCCAGGAGCTGAACGACAACGCCACGTGGAAGATGCTCCAGTGGTTCGTGGACGAGCAGGTGGAGGAGGAGGCAAACACAAGCGAGGCCGTCCAGCAGCTGGAGATCGCGGGAGACCAGGCCCAGGCCGTCCTCATGCTGGATAGGGAGATGGGGGCCAGGGTCTACGTGGTCCCCCTGAACGCGCCCTTCTACCCCAAGCCCGGGCAGCCGGGGGCGGCCGCGGGGGCCGCCGCGTAGCCGACCTTTTTCTCATCAGAATATTTTATTGGCCGAATACGCAGGCGGTTGTGACGCTCAGCCGTATGCGTTGATGAAGCTGAAGGACGCCCCCGACCACCGGCGCTCCATGCGCCTAAGCAGGGGCGCTGAGGCCAGCAACAGCAGCAGCGACACCGCGACGACGACCTGAGTCGCCTGAGCCGGCCACACGGGCGTGAGGAGGGCCGCTATCTCCGCCACTATCATGGGGGGCACCACGGCGGCGCAGAACTTGAGTATGACGCGGGCGTCGAAGAACATGGTGTTGGTCCAGAGCCCGGTGAGGTAGCATGTGACGCCTACGACGTAGACGCTGGTGGCGGCCGCCAGCAGCAGCCCCAGGGGCACCAGGTGGAGCTGGCCCTTGAGGACGCCGATGCCCACAACGTAGGCGGCTGACACTCCCCCCGTCACGATGAAGTACAGGACCAGCTTGGCCTTCACCACCATGTCTACGGACACCGGCTGCACGTTCAGGTACTCGTTGTGCTCCAGGTTGGTGAGGAAGCTGTACGTCATGACGCCCATGAAGCCCACGAAGCCGCTGTAGAACACCACGTTGAAGCCCAGGCTGACGCCTACGCCCGCCTCGAAGACCCAGCTCATACCGTAGATGGCCAGTAAGTGACCCGCGAAACTCATGACCACAGGGCCAAGGGCCCCCGTCCTGCGCACCTCGGCCCACTCCTTTGCCACAAGGGTCCTGAGGCCGCCCGTGAAACCGAATAGGCTCTCCGAGTCCAGGAAGCTGAACCCGCTCCGGCTCTCCCGCGTCTCGTACCGCTCCTTCATCAGGGCGACGCCCGCTGAGGCCAGTGCGACCGCAGCCACGGATGAGGCTACAAGCGTCCACGCGCTCCTGTCCGCCCAGTAGGCCAGGGGCAGGATGATCTGCTCCGGGGACAGCAGCCCGAGGGGGTAGACCAGTGCGGCAACCACAGCCACAGCGGCGTTGAGCAGCAGCCACACTGGGCGGCTGCGGACGGACACGGCTGAGAGGGTGAAGCTGAGACCCATCCCCACCATGAAGCTGAGGAACGTGGTGAGGCCCAGCATCGCGACGCCGCCGAGGCTGACCCCGGCCCCCGGCGCCGCCACGGCCAGGCCCAGCGTCAGGGGCACGTAGCTGTAGAGGAGGTAGAACACCGTGTCCTTGGCGTAGAAGACGGCCATCATCCTTCGGAAGCTCACCGGGTACGTCTGAGGCATCTGCATGATCATGCTCACCTGGCCCAAGCGCCTCGTCATCACGTGCTCGCCGATGCTGCCGAAGCCGCCCACGAAGAGGCCGTAGAGGACGCTGGCCGCGTGCAGCATCAGCAGGATGGTGCCTGTGGGCATGTGGCTCAACACCCGGGGCACGACCAGGGCTAGGAAGGCTGTGAACACGAAGATCGTCGCCGGGAACAGCGAGGAGCCCATGGGGCCGACCAGGCTCTGGTGGAGCCTATACTCCTCTTTCATCATGGCGTGGAGTAGCCGGAGGCTAAGCAACCTGGCTGCCCTCCACGGCGCGGAGGAACACGTCCTCCAGGCGGCCGCCCATCTCGGCGAGGCGCCCCTGCTCCACGATGCGGCCGCGGTTGATGATCGCGACGCTGTCGCAGAGGCGCTCCGCTATCTCCAGGATGTGGCTGCACATGAACACGGTGCGGCCCTCGCCGACCACGCCTTCGAGGTACTCCCTGAGGCGGCGCTGGTAGATGGGGTCCAGGTTGATGAAGGGCTCGTCCAGGAGCAGCAGCTCCGGCTCGTGGATGAAGGCGGCGGCCAGCATCACCTTCTGCCTCTGCCCCTTGGACAGGTCCCTGCAGAGGACGTCCCGCTTCTCGTCCAAGTCGAAGAACCCGATCCAGTGCTCGACCCTTTCACCCATGTCGTCGAGGCCTCGGAGCCTGCACGTCAGCTCCAGGGTCTCCTGGGCCGTGAGGAACGTGGGCGGCGTCTCGGCCTCGGGCACGATGCCCACCCGCTGCTTCAGCCTGATGGGGTCCGTGTGGGGGACGCCCGCCGTGGTGGCTGACCCGGAGTCGGGGGCCAGCTGCCCCGTGAGCACCCTTAGGAGCGTAGTCTTGCCGGCGCCGTTAGGCCCGAAGAGCCCGAAGAACTCTCCCCTATTCACGGTGAGGTTTACGTCGTCCAGGACCTTTACCGAGCCGAAGCTCTTGGAGACGTTCACCGCCTGTATTGCATGCAACGCGTTCACCGGGGAAGGTTTGCGTGAACCTAGCAGCAGTTTAAAAAAAGTTTGATGAAACGGTATCCGGTACCAGTGGTCCACCTATTCCTCGACAGTGAACTTGGGCTCAGGTGACCACTCCCACGGGAACGGCGTGGGCCTGTCCTGGGGGTACAGCTCCCTGATCTTCTCCCTCAGCTCCGCGTCCCGCTTCGTGAAGGGTTTGGCCTCCCTCTGGTTGAGGACGGCCCTGAACCCGCTGAGGTGAGCCGTCAATGTGTCCGCGGCAGCCGTCAGCTCACGCTTGTCGTCCTTGTAGAGGTCGAAGCCGCCTGTGGGGAGCTGTTTGACGCTGGCTTTAAAGCCCTTTAGATCGTCCTTGGCCTTATCCAGGTTCACAGGGTTCCACCACCGGAACCTAACGTGCTGGTACTTCTCCATGTGTTGGGCTGGGAAACCGTGGATAATAAGGATTTATCATGGATTGAAGCCTCCGTGGCGGAGTTCAAGGAACGGTCTTGACTACCCGTTAAATAATTCGCGGCCTCAAACTCTCATCATGAAGACGCTTGTGGTCGAGGCCAGCCCCAGGAGGGACGGCAACTCCATCACGCTAGCCCGCAGCCTCATCCGGGGGCTCAGGGACGCCGGTGAGACCGAGAT
>DASWLJ010000185.1:0-3162 GCA_036396185.1 Bathyarchaeia archaeon
GCACATGAAGAACGCTGAGGCCCCCCGGGTCCCGGCGTCTACGCCCCACGTGGGAATCACCACCAGCTCGTTGATGGCGACCGCCAACACGGCTAGGGCGATGACCGCCGGCGCTGCCCTGTGCATGCCGGCTCCTCCGCTCTTCACGTGGGCGATGTAGGCGGCCCCGATCGCGGCCACCGCGATTCCTATTGCTCCTACTACCCAGAAGTTCACCCTTTTTCACCCCCCTCCTCTTCGTCCCACCGGAACACATCGTCTATTGTGGTGCCTAGAGCCACGGCCACGTCGTGGGCCAGCTTCAGCGACGGGTTGTACTTGCCGGCCTCCAGGTAGACTATGGTCTCCCTCCTCACCTTCACGAGCCTCGCCAGGTCGGCCTGGGTCATGTCGAGGCGAGCCCTGAGCTCCCTTATCCTGTTCCTCATGACCTCACCTAGACGTCTTCCCTTCGGTTGAAGTACGCGTACAGGGCGATGAAGGAGACGCCCATGAGGATGACCGCCGAGTTGATGACGGGCATGGAGCCCAACTCCTCCAGCCCCTGGAACTCTATGCGGTACAGGTTGTAGAAGTTGAGGAGTATCAGGTACCAGGTCCCCAGGAAGAAGGCCGCCATGGCAGCCCTGCCCTGTACCCTGGCGGTCCTCTCGTCTTGGAGGGCGAAGCCGCTCCTCCTCTCCTTGACGGTTCTCCAGACCGTGTAGACGCCTATGGCCACTATTAGCAGGGCTATTAGGGGTAACGCTATTATCCAGTTGGATTCGATCATTCTTCTTACTCTCCTATGTTAGGCATTTACCACATATTGTGGTATTTATCTAACATTATGTTAGAATGACATAACATGATCTATTTAAGATTAACGGACAAACGGAACGCGTTCACCCAACCATAACCGGGGGAAAGGTCCACTGGACGATGCGTGGAGTCAACGCGTCCACGTGGGCCTAGGCGAGGAGGTGGGGTGCCCTATCCCCTATGAGCGGCTTCATCTCCCTCACCGTCTCCCTGGCCGCGTCCAGCACGTGCTCCACGTCCTTCTTCTTCGTCACGGCTGAGACGTTGGGGTGGCCCAGGATGAATACGCCCCTGTTCATCATCCCCAGGTTGAACACGTTGAACAGGACCCTGTCGGCGGATTGCGACGACTGGTGGTCGTAGACCTCTTTGTCGGTCCAGGAGACGGAGAAGAGAGAGGCCACGCCTCCCACGTGGGCCTTGACGCCCTCCTCTTCGAGCGCCTTCTTGAGCCCGCTCCTCACCTCGTCGCCCGTCTTTGCTATCTTCTCGTAGGCCGGTGGCTTCATCTCCTTCAACACGGCGAGGCCGGCGGCCATGGCGAGGGGGTGGGCGTTGAATGTGCCTGAGAAGCCCAGGGCCGGCGAGGACACCTGGGGCAGCTCCACCTCGGGCGCCTCCAGGGGGCTCATCAGCCCCGCCTTGGACGTGTAAGCGCCGACGGGGAACCCTCCGCCGATGATCTTGCCCATGGTGGTGATGTCCGGCTTCACGCCGTAGAGCCCCTGGGCGCCGCCGTGGCTCACCCTGAAGGATATGACCTCGTCGAATACAAGTGGGACGTCGTTCTCCTCCGTGACCTCCCGCACGGCCTCCAGGAACCCGGGCTTGGGTGTCATGTCCCTCATTGTGGGCTCCACGATGACGGCGGCCAGCTCCAGGCGGCGCCTCCTGATGAGGGTCTGGGCCGCCTCGGCGTCGTTGTAGGGGAAGTAGAGGGTGGACGCCTCCACTGCCTCTGGGACCCCTAGCGAGCCGGGCGTCATGGGCACCGCGTCCCATGAGCCGTGGTACGCGCCCAGGCATTTCGCTATGAGGGGCCTCCCCGTGTAGGCCCTGGCCACTCTGAGGGCCTGCATGTTTGCCTCGGTGCCTGAGGGCGTGAACCTCATCTTGTCGGCTCCCAGTCTGCCCAGTATCTCCTCGGCGAGCCTGGGCTCGGTCTCCGTGGCCGCCCCCAGGACGGTGCCGTTGATGAGCTGCTTTGAGGCGGCCGCCACCACCTTGGGGTGGTTGTGGCCCAGGATGAGGGTGGTGTTGTTGAAGTTTAGGTCGATGCGCTCGTTCTCGTCCACGTCCCAGATGTGGCTTCCCTCTCCTCTCCTCATGCAGAGGGGGAAGGGCTGCCAGTATAGTGCAGACCTGGTGTTCCCTGCGGGTAGGAGGGTCTTCGCCTTCTCGTACGCCTGCATTGACTTCCTGTTCTTGGAGGTGTACTCCTCTACGATCTTCATGGATCGTATGTGGATTCAATGATTACATAAGCTTTCAACGTGTGCGGCGATATTTTGGTGGTGGGGCCGGAAGGATTTGAACCCTCGATATTTGGGTTTCTCCGCTCCAGAAACTCTTCATCTCCTCGCGGATCAGTTAAGCTTCTTGTAATTTCTGGAGCCCAACGTCTTACCAGGCTGGACCACGGCCCCGCCAAAGACACTGCACCCTTTTTCACCATATAAATCTACCCCCAGCCACACAACCCATAAGCTGGGTCGAGCCAGAGTAGACGCTGTTTGACCCTCCTCTTCAAAAGACGGTTCATACCCCAGATACTGGCCGGGGAGAAGACCCAGACGCGGCGGCTCTCCAAGCCCGGCGTCAGGGAGGGCGGCACGTACACGCTGAGGGAGGGGTACCTGCCCACCCCTCACAGGATTACGGTTACGCGCGTCTACACCCAGAGACTGGGGGACGTGTCGCAGGAGGACGCCAGGACGGAGGGCTTCGGCAGTTTAGGCGAGTTCATGGAGGCCTGGGCCGGCATATACGGCGGGTGGAGCCCCGATCGGACCGTCTACGTGGTGGAGTTCAGGCTCGAGGGGGTCACCGAAATGTTTAAAGAAAAGACCGGTGCATCTTAGCTGGGTAACCGGCCAAAGGGCGTGGGACCCACCCGATCCCATTCCGAACTCGGAAGTTAAACCACGCTCCGTTCAGGGCAGTAGTGATGTCTTCGGCCTCGCGAGTCCCCGAAAGCTGGTGGCCCACCTTCTAATAAAAACGAAAAGAACCTGGTTTGAACCTGTTCGATAGGGGTTAGTCCCCTGGCCTTATCTCGGTGCGCAGGAACATCATGTAGCTGGCAGCGAAGGCCGCCACCATGACGACGGTGAGCGCCGTTATGTTGGCCCAGTTGTTGGC
>DASWLJ010000186.1:0-3454 GCA_036396185.1 Bathyarchaeia archaeon
GCTCCATGGGCGTCCGGCGGGCCCAGCCCTGGACCCGCTTACGGGCCTCGTAGACCTCGCGAAGCTTCAACATGGATCTGTATCCGCTGGACGCGTATTAATGGGGTGCGGGCGGCCCCGGCCCGGAGAACGCCTTTTCCCCCGCATGAACCTTGCTGTTTGGCGGATGGTACGGATGAAGGAGGGCGGGTAAAAGGCGTAGAGCTGCTGCGGCTCCGTACTCGTTTGAGCGCGTGCTTCACTGGCTTGCGAACTATTTTCTTAGCACTTTTTGATAGACTATTATCGCCATGGCGACTATCCCTGCGGCGGCGACTAGGAGCATGTTTCTTGTGCCCCTCAACTCTCCTTCGAGGGTAGCATTATCCGTCTGCAGTTCGCTGTACGAGTCGTTAAGGTCCTGATACGTGGTCTCCAGCTGGTCGTAGCTGCTCTCCAGCCTGTTGTAGAGGTCGGTGAGGTCGTCGTACTGCGACTGCAGCTCCTCGTACTCCTGGCTCTTCGCGGTGTACTGGGAGTCCAGCGCGGCGTAGTCCTCCTGGAGGTCGCTGAGCTGGCTCTCGACAATGTGCACGAAGTAGCTGTAGTCGCCCACCCTGAGGATGCGGACGCTGCTGGCCTGGGAAGTCACCAGTATGGGGCTGCCAGAGGCGTCGATGAGGTGGGTGTCGTACAGGCTTATTGTCGTGTTTCCCCTCCCGACCATCCTGAAAACGTATCTGCCTATCACCCCAGGGCCCGAGTAGGGGCTCGCTAGGAGGAAGTCGAACTCGTCCCCGGTGCCCCCGCCGCTCGACGAGAGGAATCCTTCGTCAAGCTCGCCCCCGACGAGCTCGACGACGGACGGGTTATAGGAGAAGTTGAGGTGGAGCTCCCTCCCTCGGCGCGTTCGCTATCTTGAGCGCGACCTCGAAGCACATGCTGCCCTCACCCATGTCGACCAGGGGCAGGACCGTGGATGCAGGCGCAATCGTCAGGGCCGCTGATGCGGCGCTACACGGCGCGACTGAGTATTGGTTAGCCAGTAACAGCAGCACAAGTGAGGCTGCCAAGGTTGACTTCATGGTTAACTTGTTTATGGCATCGAATAAAATCCTTGTCTCGCGCGGGTGAGCGGCTCATTCACGGTTTTCCGGGTTGCCGCCCGTTGAACCGCCTCCATTCGCCGCAGAAGGAGCCCCCGCCCTCACGGTTACACGCCGCCGCTTCCGCCCTGTACCTGAGGCACCGCCACGCGAAGAGGCAGACCCCGGCCTTAGGAGTATCCATTGGTAACGTCAACACATTATGTGAAGCTCTCTTAATAGGAGTTTACTCTGCACGAGCTTCCCTATTGGTGGCCCAAACCAGCCCAGTCTTTACTCTAATCAAGGAGCTATTTTTAGCCATTAGTGCGTGTGCGTCGGGCAACTAACTCATCCACGCTTGTGTCAACCGCTTACTGCCGCTTCAATTACTCGGGGAGCCGCCAAATCAGCACTCTGAATTCATGCCAATAGTCATCATGACCGGGGCGAGAGACGATGATCTTGTCTTGGCCATCCGTGCGCCACCAAGCACCGAGAGTACCGTATCTCTCAACTGCATTATAATACATCTCCCCCGGAATTATCTCGTATTCAATGTAACGTTCTTCGTTCCCGCCATACGCATACTGGTGAGTGTAATTATCATCGTATTCCCCGATGAGGTACACGAGTAGATTGGTTGAGCCCAGATTGTGGTTCACCTCCACCGAATCACCTTGATCAATAGTCATCCAGTAGCTATCGTAGTCAGGTGTGGTGAACCCGACCTCGCTTAGGCTCTCAAGGGTCTCCAAGCTTTCACTCAGCTGCACGTAATCATTCTCCAACGCCAGTATCTTGTTGGTCAGTGTCGCTATCTGCGTGTCCTTTGTGAGCAGTTCAGAGCGGAAGGCGGCCTGTGTCATAAGTTCACTATCCTCCGTCAGGTAGTCCGAGACTACTCCACCGACGATTCCCCCCATCAGTGCGATGATGAGAAACCCCGCGTTCCTGGCATCTAGCTTAAAGTTGCTCATTGTCTGAATTTACATTCTGAATATTATAAGGTATTCCATACAAAAATGGTGCTTCACTCAATTCTCATATTTCATGTATATTTTCTATTCAAGGCAGCTTGCACATGCCTTGACTGTCAAATCAGCCTCAGCAGAACCCATGGTTGGTTAGCTAAAATTTTAACCGCCGAGAGGTTGAGACTCAGGGGAACATGAGTCCCGTGAAGCGCATCATACTGGACACCGACCCGGGCGTGGACGATGCCCTGGCCTTCATGTTGGCCTTCGCCAGCCCCGAGCTGAGCGTCGAGGCCGTGACCACAGTGGCGGGGAACGTCAGCCACGAGAAGGGCCACAGGAACGCTAGGCAGCTTCTCGAGTTCCTGGGCAGGACCGATGTCCCGGTGTGCAGGGGGGCCGAGAAGCCTCTACTCAGGGAGACGAGGAACGCCGAAGGGTTCCACGGAAAGACGGGGCTGGGGGACGCGGTTCTCCCCGAGCCCAGGGTGAGGTCGGACACCAGGAACGCGACGCAGATGATACACCAGAAGGCGGGGGAGCTGGGAAAGGATCTGACGCTGGTGGCCATCGGGCCCCTCACCAACGTGGCTGCGGCGCTGATCTCCTACCCGACCCTGGCGGAGACCGTGAACGGACTGGTCATCATGGGGGGAGCCTTCAACCTGACACCGTATGGGATGGGGAACGCCAACGCCGTGGCCGAGTTCAACGTCTGGCACGACCCTGAGGCCGCCAAGATAGTTTTCAGCAGCGGAATCCCCATGGTCTGTGCGGGCCTTGACACGACGACCCACCCGGACTACAGGATGAGCCCCGCCATGTTCGAGGAGATCAAGGTAAGGGACACCCGGAAGAGCAGGCTGGTGGCAGATCTCTGCGGCGGCCTGGTCAGACGCTTCAACGGGTTCAGCTTACACGACCCCATGGCGGTGGCCTACGCTGTCGACCCAACCATGTTCAGGACCGAGAAGTGCAGGGTTGAAGTGGAGACGCAGGGGGAGCTCACGAGAGGCATGACCGTGGTGGATAGGAGACGCTACCACAGGGCCAACGATACCCCCAACGCCGAGATTATAGTCGAGGTGGACGCAGAGAGGTTCCACAGGCTCATCATGGAGCGGGTGGTCGAGGGCTAGTGGTGGACCTCATCTGCTGCGGGGCCATAAACTGGGACATCAACCTCTTCACGGAGCGGCTTCCGAGGACCGGCGAGGAGGTGCCCGTCAAGGAGATACAGAGGGTCTCAGGGGGAACGGCAGCCAACGTCTCCGTGGCCGCGGCCCGAATCCTCGGCCCAAACAGAGTGGCCTTCCTTGGCGCCCTCGGACTGGACGACACCGGGGACCGGCAGCTGAGGATTCTAGGCGACGAGAATGTAGATCACAGCGGCGTCCTCAGGGTGCCCGGAGA
>DASWLJ010000187.1:0-5934 GCA_036396185.1 Bathyarchaeia archaeon
TTGATCCTCTTACGTGCCTTAGCATCGAGTTGGTTGTATTCCTCTAACTCTTCAGGGTCCGGCTCACTCATCGCGTCAGCTATAGTCTGATTAAGTTCATTCAATTCCTTTCGGCTCAAGCCCTCTTTCATTTCCTCGATATCCTCATCACTCAGGATGGGCGGCTGATCGTAAATCTGGGTCTCACCTGAATGTGGATTCTTTCTGTACTTTTTCATATATTCCCTGATATACTCTCGGCGGGTCTGTTCATCCTTATAGGGCATGATCAACACTCCTTTTTGATTTCTTAAAATTCGGATCGACCGAGTAGTATCTTCTTCTTCGGATAATTTTCTGGGGGTCTCGCATCTGTACAAAACGGACCCCAAGATCGAGCGTCTTAAAATATTCAAATGTTCTTTAAAGTGTTTCAGGGTAAAACATGTCCTTAGCCGTTTATAGTTTACTGCGTCGACCCATGATCGGCTCCAAAGTGACGTTGTTGTAGGTACCATCAACACTCAAACATTTTGCTATATATCAAGTTCGTCACCTTCACGCCAGTCACCCCTAATTGGGGGAAGGAGGTAAAGAAAAGTGAACATAAAATTGCTGAGAAATAGACGCGCGATGACAGGCCTTGAGACTGCGATCATACTCGTCGCATTCGTCATCACGGCTGCTGCCTTCGCCTTCGTGGTACTGAACATGGGCTTCCTGACAGCCGAGAAGGCTCAGTCAGTGATCAGCTCAGGGATGGCCGAGGCGAGTTCAGCTATCCTGGTTGACAGCGGCATGGTTGGCCAGTTCCAGAACGTGTCCGGGGCCCAGTCAGGCATCGACCTCATAAAGCTGACGTTCTACATCAAGCTTAGCCAGGGCCACGAGCCAATAGACCTAAGCGACGACAAGCTGGTGTGCACCTACACTAACGCGAGGTGCCACGGCGAGATCTACGCAAGCAACGGCACCATCATGACCATCAAGGGCGTGAACAGCGACGGCGACGCGCTGCTCGAAACGGGTGAGAAGTTCAAGGTAACGGTTGAATTCGCTGAGCTGAGCAACACAGCGGTTGACCCGGCGCAGGCCACCCAGGAAGACGTTTACGCGCACCCCTACGAGGAGTTCAGGATCGAGGTCCGCCCATCGGCTGGTGCAGTCCTAACCATCGAGCGTCAGGTACCAGCAGTCTACAGTACCATAATGATACTCGAGTAGGACTAGAATCCACCCTTTTCTCATTTTCCCTGCTTTATAAAAAAATTCTATCCACTTAGTCTCCGGCTTATGGATTTGAAGGGCTCCCAGTTGGCCCTCTTAGCGTACATGTTGAAGAGGAAGATCAGGCATCCGGGTAGAAGTATGGTCACTATCAGGTTGAAGGCCGTGCTGAAGATGGGTGTCTCCTCTATGAGCAGCCACGAGACTGGGACTATGCTGCCGTGGAAGCTCCACCAGGTGCTGGGCGTGATGCCGCTGGTCCAGTACACCATGTCGCACGCGATGGGGACCATGACAAGCACCAGGTGGTAGAGCCAGATCATCAGCCCCATGTCGTCGTCCACGGACGCCAGAGGCAGGATGAAGCAGCCTAGGTACCACGCCGCCAATGCTACGTACTCCATCGTGAGGACGTTAACGGGCCTGAAGTAGATTATCACAAGCAGCGCCACGGCGACCGTGTAGGGCGCGACGGCGAGGATATTCATCCGTCCCTCGGGTTTCCCGTCCCTCTTTGGGAGGATGTACTCGTAGAAGAAGGCGGTGACCATAAAGGCGCCCACAAGCAAGAAGCCCTTCATGGTCTTTATGAATAGGCTGAAGTAGCCGACGATGGGCAGCCTGTTGATGACCCTGCCCACGACGCGCTCCTGGCCCACGGGGGTCCCGTCCGGGAACATGTTGTTGTCCCCCTTCGTCGTGTAGACCCAGCCGTCCTCGGTCTCCACTGAGCTCACGGCCCGGTGCACTATGTACTCGTCATCGAACCCAGGCCTCATGAAAACCAGTATGTCCCCGTTGGGCCTCGGAGCCGCCACCACGTCGTCGAAGTCCTCTACGGCCTCGATGAAGATGAAGTCGCCTACGCCAAGCGTGGGCTGCATGCTCTGGCTGATGACCACCATCATTGGGTTGTCCGTGCCCAGAGCCTGCCTGAGGACGAATGTGCCGCCGTAGAAGAGCGCTACGAGGGCGAGGAACGTGGCCCCGTACCTCAGCAGCTCCTTTGTGCCGTCATCCATGTTCTGGTGCTCACTGGTTGTTCGCTTTCGTCACCCGTGGGTCCACCCAGGCGGTCAAGGCCATGCAGTAGACGGGGTCGCGGGTCCCCCCGCGGAAGCACTTGTCCACCTCATCGCATATGAGGCAGGGGCAACTCTTCACGGAGTCAAGGGTCACTGGCTCCTTCTTGCTGAAGAGCTTGTAGGTCCACCTGCCCTCGTTGAGGACCTTGTTCCTGATGACCTTGTCTTTCTCCTCGAACTTCTTGGCCATCCTGGAGCCTTCCCGGCTGCTGACGCCCAGCTCCTTCCAAAGCTCGCTCTGTAGGATGCCCGCGCCCCCCGCGTCGTACACCAGCTTAAGGGCCTTCTGCTCGAGGCTGTTGTTCTTCTGAGGCAAGTCCACACCGGCTACTCGTAGTAGATGAGGTCATAGTCCCCGAGTATATCGTGGAGCTTCTCCACGGCCTCCCTGACCATGTCCTCGTGCTTAGCGCCAGTGCACACCAGCTTACCTGAGGCGAAGAGGAGCATGACTACCTTGGGCTCCCCCATCCTGTATATGAGGCCGGGGAACTGCTCGGGCTCGTACATCACGTTCTCCATGATGTCGGCGGCCGTCTCCAGGTCTATCTTGCCGTGGAGGTTGGCCGAGGCGACGATGTTCTGGATGACGATCTTGGGTTTGCCGAGGATGATGATGCCGTTGTTCTTGAGCTCCCTCACCACCTTCTTGACGGCGCTGCGCGCCATCTTCTCGCTCTTGGCGCCAGTGCACACCATCTTGCCTGAGCCGAAGATGAGGGTGGCCGTCTTGGGCCGCTTGAGCCTGAAGACCAGGCCCGGGAACTGTTTGGGCCTGTACTCCACGTTCCTGAACACCTTCATGATGGCGAGGAGGTCGATCTTCTGGTCGAGGCTCGCAGAGGCCACCACGTTCTCTATGCTGATGGCCAGGTCCTTGGGCTCCTTTGGTCCGGTGTCCTTCTTCTCTTTGACCTCGTTCTCTTCGTCCTCTTCCTCGTCCAGGTTGTCTTCCTCTTCTAACTCCTCATCAAACTCGTCGAACTCGTCAGGTTTTTTGTGACTCATGATCATTCACACTCCGCTGCGCTGCCGCTAAAGTCGATTTATCTTCTCCAGCACCTCATCCGGCAGCAGGTTCTGGCTGTGTATCTCTATCACGGGGAACGTGCTCACGTTGGGCTCACTCAACACCCTGTCACTGTACCCTATCTCCCCCGTGTAGCCGTTGTACGTTATGAAGCTGCCAGCCAAATGCTCCTTGGTTTTCACGAAATATAGGAAGACCTCGCTTAGGGTCCCACCGATGACGAAGTACATGTGCCCCCCCTTGCTCTCCATGTGCTGCACGACGTTCGAGGCTGGGGAGGAGGCGACGAGCATCACTATGTCTCGGATGGATTTGAGCTGGACAAACTTCATGATATTCGCTAATACTAACGTGGTCCGTGTATTTAAACTATATAAATAGAAATGCCGGAGTCGTGCAAACGGCGGCTCCCTCCGGTGAAACGCGTCGGCGCTCTAACTTAAATAATGTGAGGAAGCCATCTGCTGTGATCCAATTGAGAGGCAGCATCAAGACGCCTGAGGAGTACTACGGCTTCAAGCCCGGCACCGATAGGAAGCTGGTGCGCTGGGACAGGGTCGTCGAGTACTTCTGGCACCTGAACGAGGCATCCGACCGCATAAAGGTGGAGGAGGTGGGGAAGACCACCGAGGGCAACCCCATGATACTCGCCTACGTGAGCAGCCCCGGGAACCTGGGGAGGCTCGGCGAGATACGTGAGGCAAGCTGGAAGATCAGTCACCCCGCGGACGTGCCTGAGGAGGAGATCAGCGGGATCATCAAGGAGGGTGTGGCCGTCGTGGCGATGACCATGAGCATCCACGCCAGCGAGGTGGGCGGCACCCAGGTCTCATCTGACCTCGCCTACAGGCTGGTTACGTCGGAGGACGAGCTGACCCGGAGGATTAGGGACAACGTGGTCCTGCTGCTGTTCCCGTCGGCTAACCCTGACGGGCAGATCATGACGGTTGACTGGTACAACAAGTACTTGGGCACAGAGTACGAGGGCTGCGGCCTGCCGTGGCTGTACCACAAGTACGTGGGTCACGACAACAACAGGGACGCGTTGACCTTGACCCAGGTGGAGACCCAGATAATGAACCGCGTGCTGCTGAAGGAGTGGTTCCCCCAGGCGTACGTGGACCACCACCAGATGGGCTTCTACGGGTCAAGGTTCTTCATACCCCCCAACAGCAACCCCGTCAACGAGGTGGCCGACCCCCTCGTGTGGACGGAGCAGAAGCACTACGGAGCCCAGATGGCCATACGGATGGCGTCGGAGGGTGTCAGCGGCGTGGAGCAGGCCGCCGTGTTCCCGGCCGACTTCATGCCGGGGTTCAGCCTCGTTTTTCCGTGGTTCGGCATATGTGGCATGTTCACGGAGTCGGCCAGCGTCAAGGGGGCCACGCCGGTCTACGTCCACTACCACCAGCTTCAGCCTCACCCCAGGGGCCGCCCAGAGTACAGGGCCTCTGTGAACTTCAACGACCCCTGGAGGGGAGGCTGGTGGCACCTGAGCGATGTCCTGAAGGGGCAGATGGCCGCCGCCATGGCCACTCTGGAAGTGGCTGCCAACAACAGGGAGATGATCCTGCGGAACATGTACGCGAAGGCCGTGAGGTCATCCGAGAAGGGCAGAAGCGAGGCGCCGTACGCGTTCCTGTTCACGCCCGACCAGGCCGACCCCAACACGGCGCACCGTCTGCTTAGGACGCTTCAGGAGATGAGCGTAGAGGTTCACGTGGCAGAGGGCGACTTTAAGGTGGGCGGCGTGGTCTACCCGAAGGGCACCCACGTCGTCTTCAGCGGCCAGACTGCGAGGCCCTTCCTCCTGAGCCTGCTGAGCAGGACGGTCTACAGGGACAGCCTCTGGGTCAGAGGCCAGGACGGCATACCCATGATGAACTACGACTTCGCCACCCAGACCATGGCCGAGTTCAAGGGGGTCAAGGTCGTTGAGGCGGAGTCCATGCCCGTCGGCAAGTTCAGAGCCGTGGACCATGTGGAGCCGCCGAGACCCTCAGTGGACAAGTCCGGCCACGGGCACCTGTTCGACGGTCGGATAAACGACAGCTTCAAGGCCCTGAACCTGCTTCACAGGGCGGGTCTACGTGTTTGCAGGGTCACCGAGGACGTGGACGTGAGGGGGGCCAGGCTCCCCAAGGGATCGTTCTACGTCCCTGAGCAGGGTAAGGAGAGGACTTTGAGGAAGGTAGCCGGGGAAACGCATCTGAGGTTCATCGGCTTGGATTCCGAGCCCGGCTTCAAGTGTGAGCCCGTTAAGCCCCTCAGGGTCGCCATGTACCAGAGGCACTGGGGCGGAAACATGGATGAGGGCTGGACCAGGTGGCTCCTGGAGGAGTACGGCTTCGAGTACACGACAGTCATGGACAAGGAGGTCAAGGAGGGGCTAGAGGGGTTCGATGTCCTGATCCTTCCCAGCGACCCGCCTGCCCTCATCACAGGCGAGAAAGTGGAGGAGTACTACGAGAAGAGGTTCAAGGGAGCCATGACGGCTCCCGTCCTTCCACCCGAGTACAAGACGGGCATCGGCGAGGAGGGGGTCAAGAAGGTGAAGGAGTGGGTGGAGAAGGGCGGCCGCCTACTCTGCCTATACGAGAGCTGCGAGTTCGC
>DASWLJ010000188.1:0-6143 GCA_036396185.1 Bathyarchaeia archaeon
AGGCAAGGAGGCTGGGCAGCAGCTGGCCAGCCTCCTTGACTTGGAGATGTCGCTGCTCCTGGAGAACTACCTAGCCTCCAAGGGGGTCAGTGTGGCGAAGGGGAGCCCCGTGTCCAGGATCGTGGGGGAGAGGGGCCGAGCCGTGGCAGTCGAGACCGCTGACGGCAGGAGGGTCGACGCGGACCTCGTCGTGGTCGCCATAGGCGTCAGGCCCAACGTGGAGCTGGCCCAGGATGCTGGGCTCGCCATAGGGCCGACCGGCGCGATAGAGGTGGACGAGCACCTCCGCACCAGCGACCCCGCCATATACGCGGGGGGCGACTGCGCCGAGTGCACCCACACGGTGACGGGCGAAAAGGTCTACGCCCCCATGGGGTCGACGGCGAACAAGCACGGCAGGGTCATCGCCGACAACATAAACGGCCTGGAGACCGTGTTCTCCGGGGTCGCGGGCACCGCCGTCTTCAAGGTGCTGGACTGGCACTGCGGCGCCACGGGCATAACCGAGAGGAAGACCAGGCAGCTGGGCGTCGACGCGGTGACGGCCCTCTGCCCCAGGCACGACTACAGCGAGTACATCCCCGGAGCCAAGCACACCGTCATCAAGCTGGTGGCGGACAGGAAGACGTGCAGGCTCCTGGGCTGCCAGGCGGTGGGCGAGGGCGACGGAGTCAAGCGCATAGACGTGGCCGCCACCGCCATCAAGTTCGGCTCCAACATCAAGGGCCTCGCCGACCTGGACCTGGGCTACGCCCCCTCCTACAGCACCGCCATAGACGCCCTGGCCCACGCCGCCAACGTGCTCCGCAACAAGGTCCAGGGGAACGCACACGGCGTGAGCCCCCTGGAGCTCAGGGAGATGCTGGACGGCGGCCGCGACTTCGTGCTCCTGGACGTCAGGAGCCGGGAGGAGCACCTGGCCCAGACCTTCAGGGACCCGAGGACGGTAAACATACCCGTGGAGGAGCTGAAGAGCAGGCACGCCGAGCTGCCGAAGGACAAGCTGATCGTCACCTTCTGCGCCACAAGCGTCCGCGCCTACATCGAGGAGAGGACGCTTAGGGGGCTAGGCTTCCACGATGTCAGGTTCCTGGACGGGAGCCTGAGGGCGTGGCCGTTCCCCGGCTACCTCACACGGTAGCCTCGACTTCTCCCCTAATCTTCGCGGCAATCTCCGAGAAGTACTCCGGGCTCCTGGGCTTGATGCGCGCCACGGCGTCCGTGAAGACGCGCTTGCCCGCCGCGCTCCGCGGGATGACGTGTACGTGGACGTGTGGCACCAGTTGGCCAGCCTCCCTCCCGTTGTTGACCCCGATGCTCGTGGAGGGCACCCCCATGGCCCTCTGTATCGGGCCCAGGAGCCTGCGGAGCGTCCTGAACAGCGCCTCGGAGTGCTGAGCGGGCAGGTCCTCCACGCGCTCCACATGCGCCCTGGTCACTATGAGGGTGTGGCCGTCGCTGATGGGGTTGATGTCCAGGAAGGCGAAGGTTAACTCGTCCTCGTACACCACGTAGCCGGGTGCCGAGCCCTCGATGATCCTGCAGAAGATGCACATGGGTTAGTCTGGGGGCCTTATGGCTTTAAGAGCGTCGTGGGGGCACAGTTCGACGCAGCAGAAGCACTGTATGCACCTGTCCATGTCGAAAGCCGGTGCGTCCGAGACCTTGATGGCCTGGCCCGGGCAGACCTTCTCGCATACGCCGCAGGCTCTGCACCTGTCCCTGTCGCAGACTATGGGCATCCTGATCCTGACGAACATCTCGCCGTCACTGTGAATCGCGGGCTTGCGGAAGCGGCGCCTTACCGACTCCAGGGGCTCGCCCACAACCTCAACCTCGCCCAGGCTCCGGGGGCCCAGGCCCCTGACGCCGGCCAGGTAGTTGGTGCCTACGTCCATGGGGTCCCATCCCATGATGGCTGAGGCGACGAGGTCCACGGCCACGGCGTCGGCGCCGGCTATTATGAGCCCCAGGTCCACGGGGTCCCCCGCAGTCGGCCCCTCCCCCTCCATGGCCACGTGGGCGTCCACCACGTTGAGGCGCACCTGGCCGCGGATGCCCGAGTAGATGTCCAAGAGGAGCTGGCTGAAGGCCTCCGCGTCGTTGGCTACGCTGACGTGGTGGTGGGCCTTGGTGCCTCCCTGCTGGAGCCCGAAGAGGTTCTTGACGGCGCAGGTGAGGGTCGTCAGGTTGTGAGTCTTGAGCTTAGGGAAGCTGATGACGGGGTGCCTCAGCGCCGTCTCCGGGTACCAGAACTCGCTCTTGACCGCCCCGTCGACCTCGACCCTGGCTGGGGGGTCACGGTCTAGGACGTTGAGCTCTATGCCGTGGTCACGGCAGAGCGCCCTGACGCCGAGGCCGTCGAAGACTATGTCGGGCCGGGTGTAGCTGCCCGTCGCGGGGCACTCACCCAGAATGCAGTGGCAGCCCTGGGCCTGCAGGAGCCTCGCCGCGGCCAGGACCACCCTCATGTCGGTGGTGGCGCCCGTCTCCGGCCCCTTGGTGATGTAGAGGTTGGGTTTCAGCAGCACCGTCTCGCCGGGCTCGACGAAGGCGCCTATGCCGCCCAGGAGCCTTATGGCCTCCTCCACCGCGGGCTCCACGCCTCGGTCCGTCTTGACGACTGCGACCCTGCTCTTCATGCACCATAGTGCGGGAGGGCGGCTTAAAACAAGTGGGCTTAAGCCTATTATCCTCCGCTGTTACGGGTGATCCATGGATTGGGTCGCCCTCGTATTCTACCTGTTCGTCGGGTTCCTGTTCCTGTTCCAGGTGGTTTTCAGGGTGGCCCGGCGGTGGCTCAAGTTCCCGACGCCGGCCTTCCTGACCCAGGTAATCGACAACCCGATAAGGCGCAGGTTCATCCAGAGCCCGGACACCATCGCCGACCGGATGGAGCTGGAGCCCGGGATGACGGTTGTGGAGGTGGGCCCCGGGAAGGGCAGCTACACCTTCGCCGTGGCCAGGCGCGTCGCCCCCGGCACCGTCTACGCCTGCGACATCCAGCCCGGCGTCGTGGAGAGGCTTAGGGAGAGGGCCGCCCGCGAGGGCGTCGCCAACGTGGACGCCAGGTTCGAGGACGCCTACGGCTTCAGCTTCGGCGAAGGCACGGTGGACAGGGTCCTCATGATCGCGTGTCTACCCGAGATACCCGAGCCTGTGAGGGTGCTCAGGGAGTGCAGGCGGATTCTGCGGCCGGGGGGCCTCGTCTGCCTGTCCGAGCTCCTGCCCGACCCCGACTACCCCCTGAGGAGCACCGAGAGGAGGTGGGCGGCCGAGGCCGGCCTGGAGTTCGATGCGGAGTATGGCAACTTCTTCGTCTACCAGCTCCACTTCAGGAAGCCGCCGCAGGCGTAGACGGCTGGAGACGCTTCCAGGAGGCAGAAGCCCTCCTGATTTGGCGGCCGTGGACAAGTGTACTTGTCCAGTACGGTTATAAGCCGTGCCGGGGCTAAGCTGGGTAAGTGGTTGAAGGATGATGGGGTGGATTAGTGTGGTGGCATATAGGCGCCAATTCATCTAGATGTTTTAATCGGAACGAGAACCCAATCAAGCACTGCAAGCCTCCTCGGCGCACGGTGCTCATCGAATGATAAAAGCGTGGTAGAACCCCCGCTTTCTGGGAGGCGGGGCACTTGACGTCCCTGGCCGTGACCCAGGGCATAAAGCTGGCCGTCAAGAACGACGACCAGCCCGCCACCAGGGTCAAGGTGGGGGACCTCGTCGTCGGCGGCGAGACCGTCATCGTGATGGCGGGGCCCTGCACCGTGGAGACCGACGAGCAGCTCATGGAGACGGCCCGCGAGGTCAAGGAGGCGGGAGCCCACATCCTCAGGGGCGGCGCCTTCAAGCCCCGCACCCTACCCTACAGCTTCCAGGGGCTCGGGGAGGAGGGGTTGAAGCTGCTGTCCCGCGCCAGGGACGAGACCGGGCTGCCCATAGTGACGGAGGTCATGTCCCCCGAGGATGTGGAGCTCGTGGAGGCCTACACGGACATCCTCCAGATAGGGACCCGGAACATGCAGAACTTCCCCCTCCTCAAGCGCGTGGGGAGAGCCTCGAAGCCCGTGCTCCTGAAGAGGGGCATGTCGGCCACCATCTACGAGTGGCTGGGCTGCGCCGAGTACATCCTCAGCGAGGGCAACCCCGACGTCATCCTCTGCGAGAGGGGGATAAGGAGCTTCAACGACGTCACCAGGAACACCCTGGACATATCGGCGGTGCCCATCATCAAGCAGGTGAGCCGCCTACCCATCATCGTGGACCCAAGCCACGGCACCGGCATACGCAGCCTGGTGGCGCCCATGACCAAGGCCGGGGTGGCCGCCGGGGCGGACGGCGCCCTGGTGGAGGTCCACTGCGACCCTGACCACGCCCTCTGCGACGGGGCCCAGAGCCTGAGGCCCTGGGAGTTCAGGGCCCTCATGGGCGAACTGGAGCCCCTGGCGAGGGCGGTGGGGAAAAGGCTGAGCTGAGGTGCCGGCGCTCAACCCTCCCCCGGCCCTCACCGTGAACCTGGGCGAGCGGGGCTACCCCGTCTACGTGGGACCCCGCGTCCTGGAGGGCCTCGGCGCCCTTGTGGAGGCCCACACGCCCGACGCGACGGGCTGCGTCGTCGTCACCTCAGAGTCCGTCAACAGGCTCTACGGCGGGCCAACCGTGGAATCGCTCCAGAGGCTCAAGCCGAAGCTAGTAACCGTCCCGGACGGCGAGGGGGCCAAGACCTGGGACCAGGCCGGGGCCCTCATAGGAGGCCTCGTCGAGGCGGGGATGGACAGGAAGGGAGTCGTCGTGGCCCTGGGCGGGGGGACCGTCGGCGACCTGGCCGGTTTCGCGGCCTCCATCTACCTCCGGGGCGTCAGGGTCGTCCAGGTCCCCACAACGCTCCTGGGCCAGGCCGACAGCTGCATCGGGGGGAAGACGGCCGTGAACCTCAGCGAGGCCAAGAACCTGGTGGGCTCCTTCCACCAGCCCTCCCTGGTGGCCGCGGACACGGGGCTCTTGGGGAGCCTGCCCAGGAGGGAGGTGGCTTCGGGCCTCGCCGAGGTCGTGAAGCACGGAGTGATAGCCGACGGGGCCCTGCTCAGGCTTGTCGAGGAGCGTTCCCGGGAGCTGCTGGGCGGCGACGAGGAGGCCCTGGCGGAGGCCGTCACCCGCTCCCTGGCCGTCAAGGCGTCCTTCGTCGAGGGGGACGAGCGCGAGACGCGCGGGTTGCGAGTGTGCCTGAACTACGGCCACACCGTGGGGCACGCGGTTGAGAGGCTCTCAGGGGGCGAGGTTAGGCACGGGGAGGCCGTGGCCGTGGGGATGGACGTTGCGGCCAGCCTGGCGGTGAACCGCGGCATCTTACCTGAGCAGGCACTGTCTAGGCAGAGACATGTACTCAGCGGCATCGGGCTCAACACCCGTGTACCGGGCATGGATGCCCGTGAGCTACTGAGAGTCGCCAGGCGGGACAAGAAGGCGCAGGGGGGGCAGATCAGGTTCATATTACCCACAGGCATCGGCTCGAGGCCCGTCCTGGAGGAGGTCCCCGAGGCCGAGCTTATTGGAGCCCTGGAGGAGAACATGATTGAGTAGCGCCAGGATATGCCTCTCCGTGGCGGCGTACACCACGGAGCACGTGCTTAGCGCCATCAGGCTCAACTCGCCGGACCTGTACGAGGTGCGACTGGACTACCGGAGGCGCCCCATAGACTTCATGAGGGTGAGGGCGGCAACAAACGCCCCCCTCATAGCCACTGACAGGGGAGCCCAGGATGATGAGGGGAGGGTGGCCCTGCTCCTCGAGGCCAGCGCCGCCGGGTTCGACTATGTGGACCTGGAGGCCGGGTGCGCGGCTTTATCGGAGGCCTCCGGGCGGATACATGGGAACGGCTCGAGACTCATAGTGTCTCACCACGACGCCATGTCCACACCCACCCGGGAGGAGATGGAGGCGCTGTTAACCGCGTCCATTCGGGTCGGGGGAGACATCTGCAAGATCGTGGGCACGGCTCGAAGCCAAGGGGACAACCTGACGTACCTCAGGTTCACCGCGGACAACCCCGGGAACGTATGCTTCGGCATGGGGCGTTTCGGCGTGCCCTCCAGGGTTATGAGCCCCCTCCTAGGTGGGGCGTTCACCTACGCGTCCACTGCGG